>JAGRLM010000069.1 GCA_020441795.1 Nitratireductor sp. | reverse complement strand
GCCGACGGCTATGGCGGCTATGAGCCGCAATGGAACCTCGTGAGCGCGTTCCAGGTTCGCCTCGAACCCGTCGCAGGCTTTTCCGCGACCCTTGCCCGCACCCTGGAAGCCGGCGTCACGCACAAGGTGACCCTGCGCAGCCGACCCGATGTCGCGACTGGCATGGAACTGCGCAAGGCGGGACGCAGGTTCGAAATCGTGACAATACGCGACCCCGACGAAACCGGTCGCTATCTGCAACTGGATTGCCGTGAAGTGCAGCAGGCCGGATAGGGAGTACCAGGATGACTGCTGCAATTGTGCTGCAAAAGGCACTGCATGAAACGCTTTCGAGCGATTTGCCACTGCTCGGCCTGTTGGGCGCGGGCAAGGTATTCGACGAGGCATTGCCAGACACAAGGCCGCCTTATGTCGTGTTTGCACCGGTGACGAGCAGCGATTGGTCCACTGCCACCGAGGCAGGCGAGGAGCATGGCATTCGCATCGAAGCCTGGTCCTCGAGAAAGGGCCGTCTGGAGGTTGCCAATATCGCCTCTGTCTTGCGCGACGCGGTGCTGGCCATCGCGGAAATCGAGCCGCCGCACCATCTGGTCAACCTCGTGCACACGACCACCACAATAGCCCGTGACGACCAGTCCGGATACTACCGCGCAATAGTGCAATTTCGTGCGGTAACAGAACCGCGCTGAGCAATTCTGGCGCGCCGGAAGCGGGAGCATTCTGTTCAGCTGCGCCGGTTCCGCCAATCGCTTTTATACCAACATATCCCAGCCTGAACCTACCGGAAGGAAGACCCGATGGCATCGCAGAAGGGCAAGGACCTACTGTTGAAACTTGACGACGGCAATGCGGCATTCGTAACCGTGGCGGGCCTGCGAGCCCGGCGCATTGCATTCAATACGCAGACCATTGACGCAACTGACTCGCAATCCGCAGGCCAGTGGCGCGAATTGCTCGCCGGTTCCGGTATCCGCCGGGTATCGGTGTCCGGTAGCGGTATTTTCAAGGATGCGCCATCGGATGCCATTGTCAGGCAGGCCTTTTTCGAAGGGGCTTCGCCCCAATGGCAACTTGTCATTCCCGATTTCGGAATTGTCACCGGCGCCTTCCAGATCACATCGCTTGAATATTCAGGCACGCATGACGGAGAACTGGCGTTTCAGATCGCGCTGGAATCAGCTGGGCAACCGAGCTTTGGAGCAGTGTGATGGCCAATTTGCATCGTGGTGAAATCGCTGCCGTGATTGACGGGCGGGAACACAGGCTTTGCCTGACGCTGGGCGCATTGGCGGAACTGGAAACGAGCTTTGCAGTAAACAGCCTGCCTGCACTGGTCGCCCAATTGTCAAAGGGGGCGCTCACCTCGAGACAGGTCTGTGCCATCATCGCAGCAGGCCTGTGTGGCGGTGGTTCCACCCTCTCGCTGCAGGAAGTGGCGACCATGCATTTCGAGGGCGGGGCGTCAGGAATGACCGACATTGTCGCGAGACTTCTGGCTGCCACTTTCCCGGCTTCAGGGATGCCGGAAAACACTTCGGGTCCGGTGACGCCAAACCCGCTCTAGCCGCAGGTGGAGATCACCGGTTCTGGGAGCGCCTTATGGTCTCCGCCTGTCTCTGCCTGCGGCTTGATCCTGCTGCTTTCTGGCGACTTCCGTTTCGTGATCTCGATGTCGGATTGCGCGCTCTGATGCCTGCTGCGCAACATCCGCAGCGCAACGAACTTGAAGAATTGCACAAACGATTTCCCGATCTGCCAACAAGGTGAATGCCATGAACGACCCCCAGGCCGGCGCAATCCGCATCTCCGCCGATACATCCGCTTTTGATGCAGCCATGCGCGACATCTCGCAATCTGCCGAGCGGTTCGGCAGCACGTTTTCGCGCTCCATGCGCGAGGCAGTGACTTCCGGTCGTGATCTTGACGACACCTTGCGCGGGCTGGCGCTTCGCTTTGCCGATCTTGCGCTGGACAAGGCATTCGCGCCACTCGACCAATTGGCTGGAAACCTGTTCCAGGCCTTCGCTTCAGCTGGTCAGTCGCTGCAATCGGGCCCTGGTCAGGGTCCAGCAGCAGCCAGGCAAAACATCACCTTCAATGTTCAGTCATCAAGTCCTGCAGCCTTTGCCAAGTCGCAGGGCCAGATCTCGGCCCTGCTTGCAAGGGCGGTGAAGACCGGCAGCCGCAGCCTGTAATCCCCGAACGGGAAGTCCCATATGCCCCAACTACAGTCCTTTCATGAAATCCGCTTTCCCTTTGCCCTCGCGCTTGGGGCAAGCGGTGGCCCGGTCACGCGCACCGAAATTGTCCAACTGGCATCGGGCAGGGAGCAGCGCAATGCGCGTTGGTCCGTGCCCCGCCGCAGGTTTGACGCAGGCAGCGCCATCCGCAGCTTTGCCCAATTGCAGGAGATTTCCGATTTCTTCGAGGCAAGGCGCGGCAGGCTTTTCGGTTTCAGGTTTCGTGATCCGCTGGACCACAAGTCATGCCCTGCAACGCAAGCGGTATCTGCATTCGATCAGCAGATTGGAACCGGCAACGCCATTGCTTCGGATTTTCAATTGACGAAATCCGTTGGGGAAGGATTGCCCGGGCGGGTGATCGCCAAGCCAGTGACCGGCACGGTCAGGATTGGTGTTGATGGCGTCGAGCAACAGATCGGCACTGATTGCCTTGTCGATACCACGAGCGGGCTTGTCACCTTCCTGCCAGGGCATCTTCCTGCTGCCGAAGCAATTGTCACTGCCGGTTACGAATTCGACCTGCCGGTGCGCTTCGACAGCGATGAACTGGTCATCAACCTCGCTGCATTCGGTGCCGGTGAAATTCCCTCCATTCCCATGATCGAGTTGGTGCTGTGAACATTCTGCCAAACGGACTTGCTGAACATTGCGCGGGCGAGGCAACAACGCTTTGCCGCTGCTGGAAACTCATTCGTTGTGATGGGGTTGTTCTGGGCTTCACCGATCACGACCGCGAACTGGTTTTCGAAGGCACCAGCTTCCTGCCTTCGGGCGGACTTTCAGCCACGACCCTGGAACAGCGCACCGGCTTGGGCGCGGACAGCCAGCAGGTGAATGGCGTCTTGCAGTCGGAAAGCATCACTGCCGCCGACATCAGGGCAGACCGATATGACGGCGCGCGCATGGAGCTTTGGGTCGTCAACTGGTCGTTGCCGCAGGAGCGCTTTCTCGACCGGGTTCTGCATATCGACGCGATTACCGAGCAGGATGGCATTTTCCGGGCAGAACTGGTTGGGCAATCGGCGGTTCTTGACCGTACCGCAGGCAGGAGATTTGCCCGCAGATGCGACGCCAATCTGGGAGACGCGCGTTGCGGTGTGAACCTCGAACCCTTCACACTCCAAACTACGATTGCTGCGGTAAAGTCTGCCTCGCTGCTTGAGATGGGCGATGCAGCCGCCTTTCCATCCGGATGGTTTCGCGGCGGCTTGTTGCGGTTCGTGTCAGGAGCACAAACCGGTCTCGAAATGGAGATTGCCGAGCACTTGCTGTCAGGGTCGCTGGCAAGCCTCAACATGTGGAAGCCGCTGGCCGAATTGCCTGAAACAGGCGATCAGGTCGAACTGGTGGCGGGATGCGACAAGAGGTTCGCTACTTGCCGCACACGCTTTGCAAACAGCATCAACTTCCGTGGCTTTCCGCATATTCCCGGCAATGATGCAGCACTGGGCTATGCGTCATCCTTTACCGGGATGGATGGTGGGGTGATCGTGCCATGACCGGTGAGAGCCAGGGCGAGAAGATCGTGCGTGAAGCACGAAGCTGGATAGGCACGCCGTATATCCATCAGGCCAGCGCCAAGGGCGTCGGCTGTGACTGTCTGGGCCTTGTAACGGGCATCTGGCGTGAACTGGGTGGCGAAATGGCGCGCCCACTCCCCCCCTACACGCCGGATTGGGGTGAGGTAGACCGCGTCGAGCATGTGCTGACTGCCGCAGGGGACTTCCTGACGCCGATCACCGCAGAACAAAGCCAGCCGGGTGATCTGGTGATCTTCAGGTGGCGCGCAGGCGCAATCGCCAAGCATATGGGTATCCTCAGTGCCAGCGATCGCTTTGTTCATGCCTGGGAGCGTGTCGGGGTGGTCGAAGCGGTGCTCGTTCCCCAATGGCGCAAGCGAATGGCGGGTTTCTTCCGCTTTCCCGATCTTTCCTGAACCATCATCTTCGAGGGGTTTTGATCATGGCAACCTTGTTGCTTCAGACCGCCGGTGCTGCGGTGGGTACTGCAATTGGTGGTCCGCTGGGCGCGGTGCTTGGACGTGCCGCAGGCGCTTTTGCAGGCAACCTCGTTGACCAGAAGATTTTCGGCCGCGACAAGGTAATCCAGGGACCCAGACTGGATCAGGCACATATCCTGTCTTCGGCCGATGGCGCTGCAATGCCGAGGATTTACGGGCGGGTTCGCATTGGCGGCCAGATCATCTGGGCAACCCGCTTCGAGGAAGTGACGACGAGCCGCAAGTCCGGCGGCAAGGGCGCACCGTCAGGACCCACGGTAAGGGAATATTCCTATTTCGCGAATTTCGCTGTCGGTCTTTGTGAGGGGCCTGTCTCCGCAATATCGCGCATCTGGGCCGATGGTGTCGAGATCGACCAGACACGGTTCGAAATTCGCTTCTACAAGGGGGATGAGGATCAGCAGGTTGATCCGCTGATCGCAGGCAAGCAGGGCGAAACCAATGCCCCGGCCTTCCGGGGCACGGCCTATGTGGTCTTTGAAGGATTTCCGCTGCAGGATTTCGGCAATCGGATCCCGCAATTCACATTCGAGGTGCTGCGTTCTGTCTCGCGGCTTGATCGCAGCTTGCGAGCGGTTTGCATCATCCCGGGCGCGACCGAATTCGGCTATCATCCCGATCAGGTCAGGCGGATTGCGGAACCTGGAAAATCCGGCTTTGTAAACCGCAATTGCCTTACCCGTGAAAGCGATTGGCATGCTTCCCTCGATGAGTTGCAGGCGCTGTGCCCCAATCTGGAAACGGTGGCGCTGATCGTTCCATGGTTTGCAACCGACCTGCGCGCAGGTGAATGCAGCATTGTGCCGGGCGTCGAGCATCCGGCATCCGGCATCCGGCGGGCAGGGCTGGAGCGTCAGCGGCATTTCCCGCGCCAACGCGCATCAGGTCAGCCGCTATGATGATGCACCCGCCTATGGCGGCACGCCGTCGGACAATTCTGTCATTGCCGCCATTCGCGATCTCAAGGCGCGCGGCCTCAAGGTGGTGCTGTACCCGTTCCTGTTGATGGATATTCCAACGGGAAATGTGCTTCCCGACCCCTATGGCAGCGGCAATGGACAAAAGCCATATCCATGGCGCGGGGAAATAACGGTGTATCCAGCAGCGCAGCAGCCATCATCCGCAGATGGCACTGCCCTTGCTTCTGCGCAGGTCAGTTCGTTTTGCGGCAATGCGCAGGCGAGCGATTTCGCAGTTTTCGGCGACACGGTTTCCTGGACCGGCGGCAGCGATCAGGGCTATCGAAGAATGGTCCTGCACTATGCCCGGCTCTGTGTTACCGCTGGTGGCGTGGATGCATTCCTTCTAGGTTCCGAATTGCGCGGACTTACAACCATCCGCGACGAAAACGGCAACTTTCCCTTCGTCCTCGGTTTGATGACGCTCGCCAGCGATGTTCGAAGTCTGTGCGGTCCTTCGACAAAGCTGACCTATGGCGCGGACTGGAGCGAATATTTCGGCCATCATCCGCAGGATGGTAGCGGGGATGTCCTGTTTCACCTCGATCCGCTCTGGGCGCATTCCGACATTGATGCTGTTGGCATCGACAACTACATGCCGCTGTCGGATTGGCGCCTCAATGGTGATCCGCTCGACCGGTCCGTCCATTCGCAGACAGATCCGGCCTATCTGCGAGCCGGGATTGCGGGTGGTGAGGGCTTTGACTGGTATTATGCCAGCGACGCCGATCGTGCTTCCGGACTGCGCAGCCCGATATCCGATTTTTACGGCGAAGACTGGGTCTGGCGCTACAAGGATATCCGCGGCTGGTGGGAAAACCCGCATCACGAACGGCAAAACGGCATCCGCAAGGCACAGCCGACACAATGGATTCCCGCGTCGAAGCCGATATGGTTCACCGAATTCGGATGCGCGGCAATTGCCATGGGTGCCAATGAGCCGAATGTCTTTCCCGACGCCAAGTCTGGTTCGGCCGGATTGCCGAGATTTTCGACCGGCGGGCGAAATGATCTGGTCCAATACCGGACATTGCTGGAGCAATTGCGCTGGTGGGACAATTCGCTACCTGGCCTGCCTGCCAACAGGAATCCGGTATCACCCATATATGGGGGCCCCATGCTGGAGCCATCCAACATGTTTGCCTGGGCTTGGGACGCGCGGCCCTTTCCCGCTTTTCCCCTGACGTCACAGCTTTGGTCGGATGGTGCAAACTGGCAAACCGGCCACTGGTTGAACGGGCGGCTCGGCGGATGCCCTGTTGATGAACTTGCAGCAGCGATTGCCGGTGATGGCTCGGTGAGCATCGAGACACTGCGCTGCGATGGCTTTGTCGACGGCTATGCCTCGCCGGGGCTTGTACCTCCTCGGGCCAGCCTTGAGCCATTGACCGGCTTGTACAATCTTGCCCATGGCGAAAATGCCGATGGCAGGGACCTGCGCAGCAAGGCCTATGGCGATGTGGTCGAGATCGAAATGGCCGACCTCGTGGGGGAGGACGGCGAGCCGGTTGTCCTTCGCGAACGACAGCAGGAAAGCGATTTGCCACGCGAAGCAGAACTTTCGCATGTGTCGGTTTTCAATGCTTATGAATCTGACCTGAGCCGCTCGCGACGGCTGACTGGCGGGGCAGAGCGCATCATCTCGATGGATGTGCCCGTCGTTGTTGCGCCGTCGGTGGCTACTGGCATTCTGGACGCGCGGTTGCGCGACATGTGGATTGGACGTGAAACCCTGACAATTGGTTTGCCCTGGAAATATCTCGTGCTTGTCGCCGGTGATCAGGTACGGTTTTCCGACACGCTTGATGGCCTGTGGCAAATCAGGGCGATAGAAGATGGCGCCTGGCGACAGGTATCCATGGTCAGGATCGAGCAGTTCGAGGAAAGTGCGTCCCCGGCCAGCGATATTCATGTTGGCCAATCGCTTCGCCCCGATTTTGGCCAGCCCGTCTTTCACGTGATGAACCTGCCGCTATCGCCGGACAACACTGCTGCCCATGTTCATGTTGCCGTGGCCGCGCAACCCTTCGCCCGTCAATATGCAGTGCATGCTGCACCGGGCTCCACCGGTTTTACCTTGCGCGGCATCGTCAACAGGAATGCCGTAACCGGAGCATTGCTTGAGCCGCTGCCGCCAGGACCAGAGGGCCGGTTCGATCAGCGAAATCAAATCCGGCTGCGTCTCCTTGGTGGTGAATTGTCATCGGTGCCGCAATCCTTGCTCTTCAACGGTGCCAATGCCGCTGCCATCCGCTCTGCCTCGGGTGAATGGGAGATCGTGCAATTCGCCAATGCTGACTTGCAGCCTGATGGCAGTTGGCTACTGGGAAAACTGTTGCGTGCGCAGCTCGGCAGTGATGCAGCGATGAATGAAGGCCATGACACGGGCGCTGCTTTCGTGCTGCTTGACGAGGCAGTTGCATCCATTCCCCTTGCTGCACTTGAAAGCGGACTTGAACTTTCCTGGCGGGCCGGTCCGGCTGATGATCCCGTCTCTGCCGACAGCCATGCACCACTCAGCCATCAACATGTGCCGGTCAATCTTCGCCCCTTGAGCCCGGTGCATCTTCACGCCAGTCGGATTGCTTCAGGCGATATCGAGATCGGCTGGACAAGGCGCAGCCGCATCGATGGCGACAATTGGGACAATGCAAGTGTTCCACTGGGTGAAACGGCGGAAAGCTATGTGGTGGAAATTCTCCAGGCCAATGGCGCAATCGTCCGCAGTGTGGATGCCACCATGCCCTTCGCAATTTACCCGGCAATCGATCAACAGGCGGATTTCGGTTTGCTGCCGTCGGCTCTGACATTCGCCGTGCGTCAGCTATCGGCAACCGGCCTTGCCGGAACTGCGCGCAACCGCACCGTCATTTTCTGAAATTACCAGCAACCAACCTGTCGAAAGGATACTTCCATGGTCGATGAAAAACCCTGGTTCATGTCGAAAACCATCTGGGGCTCGCTGATCTCGGTCGCGGCTGCCTTCACAGCCACGCTCGGCATTTCTCTTGATCCGTCAGCGCAAAGCGAGATCGCCGACGCGCTGGTGCAACTGATCGGTGCTGCCGGTGCCCTGATAGCCATTTATGGCCGTCTGACGGCAACCGACATCATTTCGTGAGGCATGGTGAACTGGCTCGCAATTGCAGCTGCAGCGCTGGCAGCGCTGCGGCAGATACTTGCGCTTCTGACGCAAGGCGCTGCCCGGAATGCCAGTGACGCAGAAGTTTCAATCCGAAACAAGGCGCAGTCCTATGACCGGTTGCAAAAGGCGCTTCGTATCCGTGATCAGCTCAACAATGGTGGTGCTGACAATGAGCGGGCTGATGGCGGGATGCGCGACGCGCCCTATCGCCGCCAGGACGAATGACGGATCGGACTGGATCTGCGCTGCATTCCGACCAATTCTGTGGTCAGGTCGCGACACAGCCGAAACCCTGCGCCAGGTCAGGGACCACAACGCTGTTTGGGACGCCTTTTGCAGGAAATGAACGGGTGGCGAATTTTCGTCCTGTCGTTCATTTTCAGTTCAGCCAGAAACTGCTATCAACGGCGCATGAAAAACGTCGCTGCCCTCACAATCCTGATCGCATTGGCCATGTCGGCACCGGTTGCCAATGCGGCCGACTGCTCGCAAGCTGCCGCCAATGCGGCGAGCTCGATGGGTGGCGAGGTGCTCTCGGTAAAGGCCAAGGGTGACCAATGCGTGGTGAAAATCCGCATACCCGGCAAGAATGGTGAGCCACCCCGTGTTGAAACAACAACGGTTTCAGGCTGAGGGTCGGGGACAACATGCGCATTCTCGTGATTGAGGACGACAAGGACCTTAACCGCCAGCTGGTCGAAGTGTTTGCCGATGCAGGCTATGCGGTGGACACTGCCCTCGATGGCGAGGAGGGGCATTTCCTTGGCGAAACCGAGCCTTATGATGCTGTCATTCTGGACATCGGCTTGCCATCCATGGACGGGATTACCGTCCTTGAGAACTGGCGGCGCGAAGGCCGCAACATGCCCGTATTGATGCTGACCGCGCGTGATCGCTGGTCCGACAAGGTATCGGGAATTGACGCTGGCGCCGATGACTATGTGACGAAGCCGTTTCATGTCGAGGAAGTGCTGGCACGCGTCAGGGCACTCATCCGCCGGGCAGCAGGCCATGCAGCATCGCTGATCGAATGCGGTCCCGTGGCGCTGGATACCCGCATTTCCAAGGTCACCGTTGACGGCAATCCGGTCAAGCTCACCTCACACGAATTCAGGCTGCTTTCCTATCTCATGCACCATCAGGACAAGGTGCTTTCGCGTACCGAACTGACAGAACATCTCTACGATCAGGATTTCGACCGCGATTCGAACACGATCGAGGTATTTGTCGGTCGCCTGCGAAAGAAACTCGGCATCGATTGTATCGAGACCGTTCGCGGTCTGGGTTATCGGTTGCAGGCGCCCGGCAGCGCTGGCACAGACTGAGCCGGTAATGAAAGCCGGAACGCTTTCCCGTCGGCTTTTCCTGCTCAATTCACTCTGGGCGCTTGTCGCAGTGGCCTTGATCGCTTTCGTGCTGACCGAGGCCTATCAGCGCAATGCGGAACGCCGCTTTTCCGACCTGCTGACCGCCAATCTCTATATACTCATGGGCACGGTGGAGCCGGGCAAGGATGGCATTCTTTCCGGACAGCCCGATTTGCGGGACGCGCGCTATCAGCGCTTCGGCTCTGGCTGGTACTGGACGGTGAATTCGGTACAGAAGCCGGAAAACCGGATCACCTCCGCCTCGCTGGCCGGAGGGTTTATCAATGTGCCTTCGGGAATTTCGCTCGACGAGAATTACCTGCGGCTCTTTTCCTATTCCGATGACAAGGGCCAGTCGATTTCGGCAGTGGAGGGACAGACCTATCTCGGCAGCGGGCTGGATCTCTACTCCTTCAAGGTCACGGGCAACAAGGCAGAACTCGCCGAAGAAATCGCAACCTTTCGCCAGACGGTGATTGCCTTGCTCGGCTTGTTCGGCCTCGGTTTTGTTGCCGCATCCTACCTGATAGTGCGCATTGGTCTAAAACCGATATCGGGTGCGACAGCCTTGCTTGCCGATATCCGCGAAGGCAGGGCAGAGAGGCTGGAAGGTGTTTTTCCACAAGAGATCCAGCCGCTGATCGATGAAACCAATGCACTCATTGAATCGAACCGAAGCGTGGTCGAACGCGCGCGAACGCAGGTCGGAAACCTTGCCCATTCATTGAAGACACCACTGGCTGTCTTGAAGAATGAAGCGGGTGCGGCACCTCCCGCATTGGCCCGGATCATGCGCGAGCAGACCTCAATGATGCAGCAGCAGGTGCAGAACTACCTGGATCGCGCCCGCATCGCTGCCCGCCACGGCACGGTAACCTCGCGAACGGAAGTCGCCCCCGTGCTTGAGAGGATCGTCAGGGTAATTGGCAAGCTCAATCCCCATGTTGAAATGAAGATTGACTTGCCGCGCGGCAGGAACGCCGTGTTCGCCGGTGAGCAGCAGGACTTCGAGGAAATCATGGGCAACCTTCTGGAAAATGCCGCCCGTTTCGCCCAACGCCGGATACGCGTGTCGGTTTCACTGCCAAGCCAGGACGGTCCGGCGCGCCTGCAGGTCCTGGTCGAGGATGACGGTCCGGGCATGACCGCCGAGGAATGTGAGCTGGCCATGAAGCGCGGGACGAGAATAGACGAATCATCACCCGGTTCCGGGCTTGGCCTTGCCATCGTTCGTGATATTGCCAGCGAATATCAGGGCTCGATAAGCCTTGGAAAATCCGGATTGGGTGGACTGGGCGCAACTCTGGTTCTGCCCGCCAGATGATTGTTGCCATTTGTCTCTGCCAACCAAAATCCGGCCATTGTTTTCATGCAGCCGTTATTTCATCGCCATTATCATATGGTTCACCATTTCAGGCTTTGATGACAGCGCAATGGAAGGGGAGGCAGGCTTGAAGGCAAATGCGAGAATCAGATTTGCTCTTGTGGCCATTCTCGCAGTCGGCCTTGCTGGCTGTGAAACAACCGGAACAAGATCCGGCCCGGCAGTAAGCGCGTTATCTGCCGGTGTTCTTTCGAGTGACTTCGGCAGCGGACTGGACCCGCGGGCGCGGAAATTGGCCGCGAATGCTGAATTCGTGGCACTTGAAACAGGTCGCGCCGGTGCAGAAATTCCCTGGAAAGCCTCAGAAACCGTCTATGGCTCGGTGATTCCCCAACAGCCTTATCAGGTCGGGTCGTCCAATTGCCGCCGCTATGTCCACACCATTACCCAGAATGGCCAGTCCCGATCAACCGCGGCTACAGCATGTCGTAACGCGGACGGTATCTGGGTCCCGCTTTCGTGACTTCATCGATATCGGGATTGCGACGAATTGGCCCTGAATGCCTCACATCGTCGTCAAGGCATTGTTTCCGCCGCAATCGGTAGTATGTATGCGCCATGATTTTCTGGATTACAGCAGCCCTTCTGGCGCTATTGGCAATGGCAAGCGTCGTTTTTCCACTTCTGCGCAAGCGCGGGGAAGCCGGATCGCTGTTCGCCTATGATCGTGAACTGTACAAGGCGCGCCTGAAAGAGATCGACACCGATCTGGAACTGGGACGTATCGCGGCCGCCGAAGCAGAAGCAGCCAGGGCAGAAGAGGGCAGGAAACTGCTTGCCCTTTCAGATACTAAAGAAACCCGCAGCAATGTCGGCAAACGCGAACGCTGGAGCCTTGTCGCAGCAGCGGCGGTCTTCGTGCCTCTCGCGTCGACAGTTTTTTACCTCCAGACCGGCAATCCAGCCATGCCTGACATGTCGATTGCCTCGCGGTTGAACCAGGACCCGACCGGACAGTCGATTGAGCAGCTTTTGGGCAGGGCAGAGGCGCAGCTGGCAAAGAACCCGGATGACGTCAAGGGATGGTCTGTGGTGGCTCCGGTCTATATGCGGCTGGGACGGGTGGAGGACGCTGTCCTTGCCTACCGCAATGCGGTGCGCCTCAACCCCGGCGATGTTGACCTGAAGACCTCGCTCGGCGAAGCGATGGTTGTTGCGGAGCAGGGCATTGTCACCGAGGACGCCAAGCATTGGTTCACCGAAGCCATCAAACAGCGCCCGAATGATCCAAAAGCCCGGTTTTTCCTTGCAATCGCCCTTGGCCAGGAAGGCAAGCTTCAGGAAGCGGCAGATGCATGGCGCGGTCTGATTGGCGAAGCACCGCAGGATGCGCCCTGGTTGCCTGTGGCCAAGGCGCAACTGGGTCAGGTCATGGCGCAGCTTTCAGGCGCCGGACCCACGAAACAGGATGTCGAGGCTGCAGCCGAAATGCCGGCGGGTGATCGTCAGGAGATGATCCGCACGATGGTCGCAAATCTTGCCGAGAAGCTGAAGGCCGACCCGTCCGACAAGGATGGCTGGCGCCGATTGATCCGCTCCTGGGCAGTGCTGGGTGATCAGGAGAACCTCAAGGCAGCCTTGGCTGACGCGAAAGCCGCATTCCCCGATGATGCCGCATTCATGGGTGAACTCGAAACAGTCGCTGCCGAAGCTCCACCGCTTCCGCCACAGGCAAAAGGTCCTTCCAAGCAGGACGTCGAGGCTGCTGCCAACATGCCTGCAGCTGATCGTCAGGAGATGATCCGCGGCATGGTCGCAAATCTTGCCGAGAAGCTGAAAGCCGACCCGTCCGACAAGGATGGCTGGCGCCGATTGATCCGCTCGTGGACGGTTCTTGGTGACAAGGAAAAGCTGGCGGCATCACTCGCGGATGCTGGGGGCGCTTTCCCTGAAGATGCCGCATTTCTGGCTGAACTTGACGCGATAGCCGGAGCAGCCGGCCCGACGGGAAACTCGCAATGACACGCAAGCAGAAAAGACTGGTTTTCATTGGCGCAATTGGTGCGGTTCTGATGGGCGCGGTTCTGTTGGTGATGACGGCACTGCGCGACGAGATCGTGTTCTTTTACACGCCGAGCGATATTCTGGTAGATGGCAAGGCATCGTCCGGCCAGCGTATCCGCCTTGGCGGGCTGGTGAAGGATGCCAGTATCGTGAAGGACGGGGAAAACGTGACTTTTGTGGTCACCGATACCGACAAGGAAATCAGCGTCAGGTATACCGGTATTTTGCCTGACCTGTTTCGCGAAGGACAAGGCGTGGTAGCTGAAGGCATTGTCGGGTCCGATGGCAGCTTTGCCGCAGATACCGTACTTGCCAAGCATGACGAGAACTACATGCCCAAGGAAGTAGCAGACGCCTTGAAGGAAAAGGGCGTCTGGCAAGAGGGTGCCGACACGGTAAAGAAGTGACAAGGGAGTTGGAACGTGACTGTTGAAATTGGCCATTTTGCGCTTGTACTGGCGCTGGCATTGTCGCTCATCCAGTCTGTGCTCCCGGTATATGGCGCGCATCGCGGAGACGAGCGGCTCATGGCTACCGCCAACCTCACATCGGTTGCCGCCTTCTTCATGCTGGCAGTATCTTTTGCCAGCCTTACCCATGCCTATGTGACGTCAGACTTTTCCGTCGCCAATGTTTTCGAGAATTCCCACACACTGAAGCCGCTGCTTTACAAATATACCGGCGTATGGGGTAACCACGAAGGCTCAATGCTGCTTTGGGTTCTCATTCTCGGTTTCTTTGCGGCCCTGGTTTCAATCTTCGGGCGCAACTTGCCGCCACAGTTGAAAGCCAATGTGCTGGGGGTTCAGGCCTGGGTGCTGACGGCGTTCCTTCTCTTCATCCTCATTACATCAAATCCGTTCCTGCGCCTGCAGGACGTTCCTTTCGAGGGGCGTGACCTCAACCCCATCCTGCAGGATATCGGCCTGGCGGTCCATCCGCCAATGCTCTATCTCGGCTATGTCGGTTTCTCCGTTACCTTCTCCTTTGCAGTCGCTGCCATGTTGAGCGGGCGCATTGATGCAGCCTGGGCAAGATGGGTTCGACCCTGGGCGCTGATTGCCTGGATTTTCCTGACTGCCGGCATCGCAATGGGTTCCTACTGGGCCTATTACGAGCT
>JAGRLM010000068.1:2689-7243 GCA_020441795.1 Nitratireductor sp. | reverse complement strand
AGGTCTTCTCGATATGGGCGCGGGCATGGTCAACCAGATGCATGTAATTGACGCCGGATGGACAGGTGGTCATGCAGGCCAGGCATGACAGACAGCGGTCTATATGCTTCACGAAACGGCTGTCGGCCGGCTTGTTGTTTTCCAGCGTGTCCTTGATGAGGTAGATGCGGCCGCGCGGACTATCGAGTTCGTCGCCAAGGGTCAGGTAGGTCGGGCACGTCGCTGTGCAAAAACCGCAATGCACGCATTTGCGCAGAATGGTTTCTGCGTGTGCGACGCCGGGATCACGCAATTGATCTTCGCTAAACCTTGTCTGCATGGTCAGCCCGCCTTGCGCATGGCATTTGTCGGCGCATACATGCGCCCTGGATTGAGAATGCCCGCAGGATCGAACCTTGACCGCAGGGCGCTGGAGATTGCAGCCACTGCAGCTGCTTCCGGCTGGAAAACGCCAATAGTCGAACGCATGGCATCACTGGCACGAACCAGCGTGGCATGTCCGCCCGTGGCAGCGACAGCGCTGCGAATGGCGCCTGCCCCGCAATCACCTTCTTCGGCAACCAGAAGCCAGACCAAACCGCCACCCCAGTCATAGATGGCTTCGAGCGGCATTTTCGTGCGGAGACCGGCAACAAGTTTCGGGCCGTCAGATGGTTTAAGCGAAATGCGCCATATGGCTCCAGGCTTGCCCGAAAATTCCGTGCAATCACGCACGGATTGCCAGAGTTGCTGGTTGACCGTCGGATCATCGTTGATTTCAGCCGGGCCAAAGGGCGCCAGCAATCTGGTAAGCTCGTTGCAACGATAGGCGACTGAATCGGCAAATCCCTCGATGCGAATGATCGTGTCTCCCGACTGCGCAAAATGGGCAGCGCCCGTAATATCGAAGGGAGAGCCTAGTGCCATCGACAGCGCTTCCATTGCCCGCTTGTCATCAAGCCCATCGAGGGTAAGCGTCGCCGTCTTGCGTGGCATCGGCAGCACCTTGAACGACATTTCCGTCAAGATGCCGAGCGTACCCTGGGACCCGCACATCAATTTCACGAGATCATAGCCGGTCACATTCTTCATGACGCGGCCACCATTCTTCGTGATCGCTCCCGTTCCATCGACAAAGCGGACGCCGATCAGGCTGTCACGCACTGCACCGGCCTGAATGCGCCTCGGGCCGGAAATACCAGTTGCCACGGTTCCGCCAATGGTAGGGCGTGTCTCGTTGGCGAGCAGTTGGGACCAATCGGCTGGTTCGAATGGCAAATGCTGCCCTTCAGCGGCAAGCACTTCGCGGATTTCGTCGAGCGGCGTTCCCGCTCTTGCGACAATCGTCAAGGCCGCCGGTTCATACAATGTGATGCCGGAAATGGCTCGGGTGGAAACCTGGCTGGTTGCGGCAACCGGATTGCCATAGCCCTTTCTCGATCCCGCACCGATGATTTCCAGCGGGGTCTGCTTGCGCATGGCTCCAGCAACCAACTCGGACAATTCTTGCTCGCTTTGCGGAGCGATGATTTCCAGTTCCCCTGCCATCATGCCGCCTCCCCCTGGCTGTTGCGCATACGGCGCGAATGGCTGACTGCCATCGGGAATACCTTGGCCGGGTTGAGAAGCCATGCCGGATCGAACACATCCTTGACCCGCATTTGCGCTTCGAGGTCGGCCTCGTTGTATTGCACTGTCATGAGATCGCGCTTTTCGATGCCAACACCATGCTCACCCGTGAGGCAGCCGCCCACTTCGACACAGAGCTTGAGAATGTCGGAGCCGAAGGCCTCGCACTTTTCCTGATCACCTGGCTTGTTGGCATTGTACAGAATGAGCGGGTGCAGGTTGCCATCGCCCGCATGAAAGACATTGGCGACGCCGAGCCCGTATTCCTTCGACATTTCCTGCATCCGCTTCAGCACGAATGGCAATTGCGATGTCGGGATGGTGCCATCCATGCACATGTAGTCGGCCATCTGGCCCATTGCGCCAAATGCCGCCTTGCGACCTTTCCAGATCAGGTCGGACTGCATGGCGGATTCACTTTCACGCATGACCTTGGGGCTATGGCGCTGCGCCACTTCACGGATTTGCGCCAGCTGCTCTGCGATTTCGGCAGGCGAGCCTTCTACCTCGACGATCAGAAGCGCCTCGACATCGGTCGGATAGCCGGCATGGGCAAAATTCTCGCAGGCTATGATGGCCGGCTTGTCCATGAATTCCATCGCCACGGGCAAGACGCCTGCCTTGATGATGTCGGCGACACATTCGCCAGCGACCTCGTTTGAATCGAACCCCATCAGGATCGGCCTGGCACCTTCGGGCTTGCGAAGAATACGCAACACCGCTTCGGTGACGATGCCGAACTGGCCTTCCGAGCCACATATGACGCCCAATAGGTCGTAGCCCGCGGGGTCACAATGCGCGCCGCCGATCTCCACAATCTCGCCATCCATCGTCACCAGCGTAACACCCATCAGATTGTTGGTGGTCACGCCATATTTGAGGCAATGGGCACCGCCGGAATTCATCGCGATATTGCCGGCAATGGCGCAGGCAAGCTGGCTCGAGGGATCGGGCGCATAGAAGAAACCTTCAGCCTCGACAGACTGGCTGACCGACAGATTGGTCATTCCCGACTGGACCCTGATGAAGCGGTTGGGAAAATCCGTTTCCAGTACCTTGTTGAGCCGGGAGACGCCGATCACGATGCTGTCTGCCGTTGGCAATGCGCCGCCGGCGAGCGATGTGCCGGAACCGCGTGGCACGACAGGCACGCCAAGGCGCAGACAGGTTTTCAGGACGTCCGCGACTTCCTGCGTCGAGCGTGGCAGAACGACAGCCAAAGGCGGGCAGTGATAGGCGGACAAGGCATCGCATTCATAGGCGATCGTCTCCGCAGGATCGCTGATGACATTGCCAGGTCCAGCGACTGCTTCGAGTGCTGCAATGATTTCGACACGGCGGCCAAGAATTCGCCCATCCGGTTCAGGCATCAAGACATGCGCCATTGCTCATTCCTCCCTGCAGCGTTTCACGTTTCGTCTGAAACCAGGCAAACCGTGCCTCGCTTGTGTCTGTTCACGCATTCGGGTTTTGCCAATGCAAGCAAAACCCGGCCCATTCATCCCAAGCAGAACCTGGCAGAAATAGCGCCATAACTGGTAAAAACTATTTACCACTCTTTTTGCAGGGGTGCAACCAGCATCAGGAATGTCAGGAATTCGGCAAGGCGGTCATTCCGCCTTGTGATGCCTGCGAATCCGCCGCACCAGAAGCCAGACAGCCAGAACGATGACCGGCACGAAAAATCCTGTTGCCGCCTTTGACGTCATTCCGAAGGGAAGGTGATGTTCCGCAGCCTGCATGAGATAATAGAACAGCCCGGCAATATAGTAGGAAACGGCAGCGACCGAGAGGCCTTCAACGGTTTGCTGCAGGCGCAATTGCAGCCGGGCGCGCTTGTCCATCGATTCCAGCAGGTTGCGGTTCTGGTGTTCGATATCAACCTCGACACGGGTGCGAAGCAGGTTGGCAGCCCGTGAAAGCTTGCGTGACAGGTTTGCCTGCCGGTCCTCGACGGAACGGCATGTGCGCAGGGCTGGCCCGAGGCGCAATTCGAGGAATGACCCTATATTCTTGTATTCGGATGGGGCTGCCGTTCCAAGAACACCGAGGCGCTCGGATACAATGTCACCATAGGCGCGGGTTGCGCCAAACCGGAACAGGCTTGCCGCAGCATCTGCCTCCAGTTCGCTTGCAAGATCGGTCATCGTATCGAGCAGCGGACGCACCGAATCTGAATCGATGGCGCGCATCTGCGAGGTCAGCCGGGCAAGTTCTGCCTCAAAACCGGTCAGGCGCGCCGAAAGCGACTGCGCCAGCGGCAAGCCCAGCAGTGCCAGGGTTCGATAGGTTTCCACATCAATGGCCGTCTTGGCAAAATAGCCGATGCGCGAGGGCGGCATTGATTTTTCCAGGAGCAGGAAGACGGTCATGCCATTCCCGTCCTGGCGAAAATCGGTTGCCAGAAGCGAAACACCATCCTCCAAAAGGGTCACGCAGAGGCTTTCGGGATCGAAGTTCTTCAGCAGCTTCAGATTGGCTGGCGTGAGAGGGCGAATTTCCACCCGGGTGGCCGAAATCAGCATACCCGGCTGGCTGAAACTGCCACCAAAGGGCGTGTTGGCCACGGGGTCGAGAAACCCCTTCGGCAAAGGCCCTTCCCAGAGGAATGTGGTGAATTCGGAATGGCGCTCCCACCTGAGCCTGCCATTGGCCCAGTTGATCTCGTGATAGCGCGCACCACTGGCAGGAACGGTTTCGCCGCGGCTGCGACAAAGTTCGGCCAGAACCGCCTGTGAGACCTGCGCCCCTCCCTCGCTGGTAAAGGCGAAGTGCATGATGACACGATTGCTGGAAATAACGGGAAAGGGCCGTGAATGAATTTCGCCGAGCGCGGCAGGACGATCATGATGCGGCAGAAAGCGCAAGGAGGACAATGGTTCGACACCGTCCTTGGCTTGCCGCTTCAGCCCGGCTTTCGTCGCCACAGGTTGCTTCGTCATCAAT
>JAGRLM010000068.1:0-2632 GCA_020441795.1 Nitratireductor sp. | reverse complement strand
AAAAATCATACGCGGCATATATACAGATGGATCAATTTCTTCGCTACGACTGCTTTGCGCAGCAATGCCTTTGCAAGTGGTCAAAATGATTGACCAATGATGACGCGCTGGCTAATCTGGTGCAATGCAGGTTTTCAAGCCCATCCAGCACGCACGCACCGCTGACGAAGTAGCCCACCAGATCGAGGCGCTGATCCTGGAGGGTGTGCTGCGGGTCGGAGAGCGCCTGCCGGGCGAGCGTGAACTGGCAAATGAAACAGGTGTTTCGCGACCCATTGTGCGCGAGGCGCTGAAATCGCTGGAAGTCAGGGGCATTATCGAAAGTCGGCATGGCGAAGGCACTTTCGTGGCCGACATCATCGGCACCGTGTTCACCCCGCAGATCAGCGGGCTTCTTGCCTCTCATCGCAAGGCGACTTTCGACTATCTCGAATACCGCCGCGAAGTGGAGGGCGTGACAGCCCGACTGGCTGCGATGCGGGCAACGCCTGCAGACCGCGAATTGCTGTCGGAACTCATCGGGCGAATGGCCGCCGCTTTTGAAAATGACGATTTCGAGGCCGAGGCACTCATCGACGTGGAGTTTCACTCGCTGATCGGCGAGATTGCGCACAACCTTGTCCTGCTGCACACCTTGCGATCATGCTACCGGCTTTTGTCGGAGGGTGTTTTCCAGAACCGGCACAGGCTGTATCAGGCACCAGGTGGGCGTGATCTTCTCTATCGCCAGCACTGCGCCATTGCGGACGCGATACTGGCTGGGGATGGTGAAAAGGCGATGGAGGCGTCACGCAAACACATGGATTTCGTGATGGAAGCAACACGGGAACTGGAACAGCGCGAGGAACGCGAGCGGATATCATCGCTGCGGCTCGCGCAACGCGAAGAAATGCCGAACAGGGGCAAAGCCCGCAAGCAGGCTTGACCACAAGAACTTGAACGACAAGCGCGAGGCGCTACCAGGGAAGGAACAGAAACCGAGATGACTGAGAAAGTGCAAACAGGGTTGTTTGTGACCTGCCTGGTTGACCTGTTCCGGCCGAGCGTCGGCTTTGCGGCTGTCAAGCTGCTGGAGGATGCCGGTTGCGAGGTGCATGTACCCGTAAGCCAGACCTGTTGCGGCCAGCCGGCCTATAACAGTGGCGACAAGGCGGATACGCGTGAAATCGCCGAACAGGTGATCGCGGCTTTCGAGGGCTTTGAATATGTCGTTGCGCCGTCTGGATCATGTGCCGGAATGCTGAAAAAGCATTATCCGGAACTCTTCAAGGGCGACGCCAAATGGGAAGCGCGGGCAAAGGCATTTTCAGCAAAGGTGCATGAACTGGTCAGTTTCCTCACTGATGTGATCAAGGTGGAAAAGGTCGAGGCAAAGCTCGATGCGATAGCAACCTATCATGACTCGTGCTCGGGCCTGCGCGAATTGAAGATCAGGGAACAGCCGCGCAAATTGCTCGCCAGCGTCGAAGGGTTGCAGTTGCGGGAAATGACCGGTTCCGATGTCTGTTGCGGATTTGGCGGGACCTTTGCCGTGAAATATTCGGAAATCTCCAATTCCATCGTCAGTGAAAAGGCGGGAAACATCGAAGCGGCAAAACCCGACCTGCTGCTGGCAGGTGATCTTGGCTGCCTGATGAACATGGCCGGAAAGCTGAAGCGACAAGGCAGCGGCATCGAGGTGCGCCATGTTGCGGAAGTTCTGGCGGGAATGACCGACCTTCCAGCCATCGGGGAGAAACGCTGATGGTTGAGATCACATCACCTGACTTCAAGCACAATGTCGATGAAGCGCTTGCCGACCAGCAATTGCAGAAGGCCATGCGCCATGTGCGCGTCAATTTCATCGAGAAGCGCGCCAAGGCTGCTGCCGATCTTCCCGAGTTCGAAACGCTGCGCAACAATGCGCGTGACATCAAGAACCATGTGCTGGAAAATCTCGACCAGTATCTGGCGGCCTATGAAAAGCGTGTTACCGCGCAAGGCGGCCAAGTGCACTGGGCTGCGGACGCCTTCGAAGCGCGGGGCATTGTCCTGGACATCTGCCGCAAGGTGAATGCCAGGACAGTCACCAAGGGCAAGTCCATGATCTCGGAAGAGATCGGCCTGAACGAATTTCTGGAGAAGAACGGGGTTACGCCGGTCGAAACCGATCTGGGCGAATACATCATCCAGCTTCGCGGGGAACATCCAAGCCATATCATCGCGCCAGCCGTGCATCTCAACATGGACCAGGTTCGCGAGGATTTCCGGCGCGTGCACACGCATCTGCCTGCGGACCGGCCCATGGAAGAACCGCAGAGCCTGTTGAGCGAGGCGCGCGGGATCTTGCGCGACAAGTTCCTCTCGGCGGATATCGGGATTACGGGTGCGAATTTTCTGGTGGCAGAGACCGGAACCTCGATCATCGTTACCAATGAGGGCAATGGCGACCTGACGCAAATATTGCCGAAGGTGCATGTGGTCATCGCTTCGATCGAGAAGATCGTGCCGACACTGGAAGACATGAGCCAGATCGTTCGGGTGCTGGCGCGCTCGGCCACTGGCCAGGAGATGAGCGTCTACACCACCTTGTCCACAGGTCCGAAGCGAAAGGGCGATCCCGACGGCCCCGAGCAATATCACGTCATCCTGC
>JAGRLM010000067.1:10770-20854 GCA_020441795.1 Nitratireductor sp. | reverse complement strand
CCAAACCGGCAATGCCGGAAGAGAACTATTATGGCTGGCTCGTGAACACCAAATTGTCGGAACTGGCGCCGCTGGTTCACTAGGGTCAGATTGCCGTGGCGCGGCTTTTCATTCCCCGAGCGCACTAGCCCTTGCCGGTCTTGCGGATATTGCGACCTGACCGCAGCTTTACCTGATGGATGAGTTCTGCCAGATCCTCACGGCCGAGATGGGTAATGTGCTCGGCAACGAGATTGGCAAATTCGGTGGCTTCGGGAACCAGTCGCGACGTGTCCACCACAATGCGGGGATGCGATATGCGAGCCAATTCCTGCAATTCATCGGCATCGTCCCAGATGACGTTGAAATAGCCAATCACACGCTGAACGAATTCCCAGGACGGACGACCCCTTGTTCCCTTCTCCAGCGCTGACAGCCATGCAGGTGAAACGCCAAGGCTTGCTGCCATCTGCTTTTGCGTGACACCTTTCTGGCGGCGCAATTCCCGGACCCTGGACCCGAAGGGTGTCACCGCGCTTCTCCCGGTCGTATTCGGCGAATGCGGACATAGAGCGCACCCTCTCCGCCATGCGAAAGATGTGCCTGACGGCAGCCATTGACGAGCGGTCGGAAATTCGCCTCTCCCAACCAGCGCGGAACAGCGTTGCGCAATATGCCGCCCGAGCGGGCACCCTTGCCGGTAATGACCAGCACCAGCCTGCTGCCGCTTGCCTTTTCATTGAGCAGGAAACGATAGAGCCGCTCATGCGCCTCGAATTCATTCATGCCATGCAGGTCGATCCGGCCGTCGATTTCCAGTCTTCCCTTGCGAAGCTTGCGGGCGGTCGTGTCGTCTATGCGGCCTGGACCTGACGAAACCGCAGGTTTTGGCCTCGCCTGATATGGGGGCAGGAAGGGGCGAACGGGAGCCGGCTTCGAAAGGACAGGCCCGCGTGCAGGAAGTTCTGCGTTTGCTTTCGGCTTGCCGAATATTTCCTCGAAAGTTTCCTCAGCCGGTTCGGCAACAGAACTCGCGATCGAGTTTCGCAAGGGTGCCACCGTACGCCGCACATTATCCCAGAGCGCACGTTCTTCCGCCGACAAATTCCTGCGCATACGATGCTTCGAGCTCATGACGAGCGATATCCATGCTGGACGTTGCCCGATTTTTCCCGGGGAACCAGGAAAATGAAATCGGTCTTGTGACGAATAATGCCCGCAATCTCTCCTGCTGCATGGCCGGACCCGGTAAAGATGTCACCGCGAGAAGGGCCGATAATTGCCGAGCCGGTATCCTGGGCGATCATCAGTCGCTGAAACCGGCCCTGTGAACTGCCGCCAAGGCCCGGGACACTTTCGGCGAGCGAAAGCCATACCGGCGTGGAAAAGCTGTGCAGATGGTGGTCAACAGCCAGGCTGCGCCCCGGCGTCAGGGCCACGCCCGCAGCAGCAACCGGACCGGTGGCCGCGCCAACCGCATGATCATCGGCTGTTGTCTCGGCGAAGAAGATGTAGGATCGGTTGCGCCGCATCAGTTCCCTACCAGCCTCGCGGTTGTCGAGCAGCCATTGGCGCAAGACCTGCATGGTGATCGTTTCACGCGGCAAGATGCCTTCATCGGCGAGAACCTTGCCGATGGAGGTGTAAGCATGGCCGGATTTACCGGCATAGGAGACGCGCAATACCTTGCCGCCCGGCAGGCTCAACCGAGCCGAACCCTGGATATGGATGAAAAACGCATCCACGGGGCTTTCGATCCATGCAAGCTCGAGTCCCCTGTCAGCCAGGGCTCCCGATTCGATCTCGCCCCGGTCCCAATATTCGACAAGCCTATCTCCGGCTTTCCTGGCAAAGCGCAGATGTTTCGGCAAGGCTTCGGCAACGTTCTTTTCATGCGGATCACGGTCAAGATCAACGAGATCATCAGGCCTGCGCAAAAGTGGCCAGGAGAACCGGTCTGTTCTGACCAGCGAGGCTTCCACTTCCGGCTCGAAATATCCGGTCACGAACCCTGACAGCGGGGCATCTCCTGCCCGCATCGGAACAAATTCGGTTTCGAAGAATTTTCTGGCCGTTTCGCCATCGCAAGACGGCGATCGCAGAAATTCAAGCGCCTTCAGGCCTGTATTTCGCAGTTCATCTGCATCTGTTCCCAAGGCCTTCGTTGAATGGGGGTGGTGCTCCATTCGCCTTGCGGAAACGGCAAAGCAGTGCAATGCAGCAAGATGGTCGTCCTGCTGCCAACCGGTCAGATCGGAAAAAGACAGGCGGTGTAAAGCGGCACTGGAAGCGGGATACGGGGATGCCGGCAATGGTTCCGGATTTCGCGATGCCATGCCACGCCGCCTTCGTCCGGTTCAGCTTTCCGATTCGGTAGCCACGAGTTTCCAGTTTGGATCACGCGACCGCGAATCACGCGAGAATGTCCAGATGTCGGTGACTTCGGCAACCTGTTCCGGGTCACCATCGATCAGCTTCTCGTCCTTGTCATAGGTTGCGGAGATGATCTGGCTGACAAAGCGGGTTGTGACATGGATATCCGGTTTCAGGAATTCGGCCGCGGTTATAGCAGCGGAATCGATGCCGACAAAGCTCGCCCGCACATGATGGCCTTTTGCCTCACGCTCGGAGAGCGCGTTGGAAAAGCCGTCATAGACCTCCCGTGACAACAGGTTCTTGAGCGTCTTGCGGTCGCCGTCGGCAAAGGCGGTAACAATCATCTCATAGGCCATTTTGGCGCCTTCAAGAAAACTGCCGGGTTCAAAACCGGGATCAGCAGCTGCAATTTCCTTGAGTGCGCCATTCAGTTTCGTGCCGGGTTTGGCAAGCGCATCAATCGCAAGGTCGGCCTGCGAGGAAGGCGATCCGGTCGGACGTGACTGGTTACCAGCACCGCGACGGTTGATCGTGACAACATTGCCGCTGCTTGAATCATCAACCTCGACGCCATCACGTCGTTCAAACCGGGACGGATCAAAGGGCGGCCGCTCGTTTCCGGTGCGTTTGCCAAGCACCGAGCGCAGCTTCACCAGAATGAAGACTGCGATTACGAGCATTACGATTGTGGTCGGGTCATTGAAAATGTTCATTGGATACGCCGGGAAAACTTCCTACATTCGAATTGGATATAATCTTTCTTTGCAGAGTTTCAAAGAAAGCATTTGGGAAAGCATTTGGGATCGCATCTGCGAAAGCGCCTGGCAGGGTGATCTGGCGAGGTGAACCAGAAGCAGACCAGGTGACAACGCCTCAGGAAACCGTCGGAACCCATGCCTTTTGCATTGATACCCTTTTTTCTGCTTGCTGTACCAATTATCGAAATCAGCCTGTTCATCGTGATTGGCAAATCGATCGGGATATTGCCAACCGTTGCGATTGTCCTCGTCACTGCAGTGATTGGCAGCGTGTTGCTGCGCTACCAGGGAATTTCAACCCTGATGGCAATCCAGCGCGAGGTCAATGCCGGACGGATGCCGGGCAGCGAGTTGGCCAATGGCGCCATGATCGTCATTGCCGGCCTTTTGTTGCTGACACCGGGGCTTTTCACCGACAGCATCGGGTTTCTGCTTTTCGTGCCACAAATCCGCAGCATGATCCGAAAATTCATCGCATCGCGCATCAATGTCGAGTTCACCGGCTATCAAGGCGGATTTCCCGGGGCGGGGGAGGCTCCCGATCCTGGCTATCGGCGGGGCAAGGTTGTTGATCTCGACCCCGACGAATTCAGCGAGCAGGCAGGAGATGGTTTTTCCCAAGACGGTGGCAGGAAGCCAGGGCCTGCATTGCACGACCGGCGCAATGATGATTCGTGAGCTTTGCAGCTACGCTCAAAGCTTGTGAAGAGGCTGTTTGCGTGCTAGCCACACGCAACCTTTACCAACAGGGCAGATAATTGCGGTCAGGCGACCGGGACATCTGCCAATAGTTCAGACGGGATCGAAAAGATGACCAAGGCTCCCAAGGAAAGCCCCAAGGCAACCAATGGCAATGAAGACAATGGCGCAGGCAAGGAGGCCAGCGGCCCGATGCTGAGCGTCATGGCGCAGTATATCAAGGATTTTTCGTTCGAGAACCCGGGTTCGCCCAACTCATTGCGCCCTAGGCAGTCATCGCCCGAAATCAGCATCAATATCAATGTCGGTGCCAACGGCCTGTCGCAGACCGATTTCGAAGTGATCCTGAAGCTTGAAGCCAAGGCGCAGGATGGGGAAGAGATTCTCTTCAACGTCGAATTGACCTATGGCGGCATTTTCAGGCTTCAGGGCCTGCCGCAGGAAGCCATGCAACCGGCATTGCTGATTGAATGCCCGCGCCTGCTGTTCCCGTTTGCGCGCCAGATCGTATCCGATGCCACGCGCAATGGCGGTTTCCCGCCACTGATGATTGATCCCGTCGATTTTGCACGCCTGTATCAGTCGAGGCTTGCTGAAAACCAGGCTGGTCGCCAGACCAACTGAACCCAAGCAGGTGTCTCCGGTCAGGCGGCACCTGCAGCCAGCTCTGCCTCAATCCTGCAACCACTCTTTCCAGATTGCCTTGTCGCCGATGGTGGCAAGAAATTGCTTGTGGCGCTCGATTTCCTCAGTGGTCAAACGCGATGGCAACGGCTTTGATCGCTGGCGGCGTTCAAAGCTGATGACCGGCTCGTCATCGATATTGCCATTTTCCTTCTGGTCGGAATCAAGCAGCAGCGTAGCCTGCCTGCCGCCATTCATTTCGATATAGACCTCGGCCAGCAATTCACTGTCGAGGAGCGCGCCGTGCCTGGTGCGGTGGGTATTGTCCACATTGTAGCGCGAGCACAATGCGTCCAGCGAGTTGGGGCCCATGGGATGCTTGCGACGCGCCAGCATCAAGGTGTCGATCACACGGTCCTCGGGGAATGCCGGCATGCCAAGTCGGGCCAGCTCCGAATTGATGAACTTCATGTCGAAAGTGGCATTGTGTGCGACCAGAACGCCATCGCCAATGAATTCGAGAAAGTCCTCGATAATGTCCTGAAATAGCGGTTTGTCCACCAGAAAACTGTTTTCGATTCCGTGAACACGCAAGGCCTCCGGGTGAACCTCGCGGCCCTGCGGGTTGATATAGACATGGAAACTGCGACCGGTGGGAAACCGGTTTTCCAGTTCCACTGCGCCAATTTCGATGACCCGCTCACCATCTTCGGGTTTGAGACCAGTGGTTTCCGTGTCGAAAACGATTTCACGCATGTTTTCAGGCTCTCTGGTTCAGTTCACGGCTCTTTTGCTGCGGAGATCGCCGGACCGGATAGTATCGATTATTTCCCCGACCCTTGCGCGCGCGGCATCAAGGCCGTGGCCTGTGTCGATGATGAAATCGGCACGGCGGCGTTTCTCGGAATCGGGCATCTGGCGGGCAAGCAGTTTCTCGAACTTTTCCTCGGTCATTCCAGGTCGCGCCATGACACGGCGTTTCTGTTCCTCTGAACTGGCGGTGACAACGACGACAAGGTCAGCCCGCCCGGCGCTGCCTGTTTCAAACAGAAGCGGATTGTCTAGGATCACAAGGTCACAGCCGTTTTGGCGGTTCAGCTCCAGAAACTCAAGCTCATCTTCGCGAATAAGTGGATGAATGATGGATTCCAGGTCTTTCAATGCCTGGGGATCACCGAGCGCCTGTTTTGCCAGTTCCACCCTGTCCACGGTACCGTTTTTCAGGGTTCCGGGAAATCTGGCTTCGATCAACGGGCCGGCCTTGCCGGAATAGAGCGCATGGACTGTTGCATCGGCATCATGAACCGGGATGCCCTGATCACGAAACATCTTTGCGGTTGTTGACTTGCCCATGCCGATGGAGCCGGTCAGGCCGATTATGGTCATTTTTGCCGGTTCAGGCCGTTCCGCACTGCTCATCTGTCAATCAGCTCCAGTTCCCGGAGCTTTGCCAGAAGTTGCAGCAATGGCAAACCCATGATGGAAAAATAATCTCCCCGGATGCTGTCGAAAAGCTGCACCCCCTCACCCTCGATCTGATAGGCGCCGACGCTTGACAGCACCACATCGCCGACGCGCGAGATGTGCCTGCCAACAAAACCGGGATCCAGGTCGCGAAACCGGATGGTGCAGGTCTCGACATGTTGCCACAGGGTCTCATCATCGCGTTGCAAGCAGATCGCACTGTTGAGGTGATGTTCACGACCGGACAATTGCAACAGCCTCCGTCTGGCTTCGTCCAGATTTGCGGGTTTGTGCAGCAATTCGCCATCAAGGCTCAAGGTCTGGTCGCAACCTATCACGCAGGAACCCGGATTGCGGAGCCCAACCTCTTCCGCCTTGGCAAGCGCCAGCACGATCGCGATTTCAGCGCCGTCAAGGCCTGAACCGGCCAACGGAGCCTCGACATCGCGCTCGGATATTCTGGCAGGATCAGCGCGGAACGAGATGCCTGCATTACTCAATAATGTTGCGCGAAATCGCGATCCTGATGCCAGCACCAGATCCGGAGCTGATTGAAGCCCTGTCTCATCATTTCTTGCCCGGTTGCTCTCAGCATTGTTCATTTGCTGTAGTCCTCGTTGGAAGTCTCCGTCGCGTGACGGCTCTTGAGCGCGATGATTGCTGCCGCGGTCTCCTCAATGGATTTGCGCGAAACATCAATCATAGGCCAACCATGGCGTGCACACAATTTCCGGGTTTGTGCCAATTCCTCCGCGATGCTGGCCCGGTCGATGTAACCCGGGCTTGGATTCTGGCTTGCCAGTCCCAGTATCCGGTTCTGGCGGACCTGGAAGATTCGGTCGGTAGAGGCAATAAGGGCTACAACCAAAGGTCTTTTGGCAGAAAGTAGTGCTGCCGGCGGCTCTATGCCAGGAACCAGGGGCACATTCGCTGTCTTGATACCGCGATTGGCGAGATAGATGCTGGTTGGGGTTTTCGACGTGCGGGAAATGCCGATGAGGATGACGTCAGCATCCTCGATATTTTCCGGCAATGCACCATCGTCGTGCATCATGGTGAAGTTGAGGGCATCAATCCGGGAGAAATATTCCGCATTGAGCTCATGCTGGGCCCCGACCTTTCGCAGCGATGGCATTCCCAGATAGGACTGAAACGCCTGAAAGATCGGTTCGAGGACGGAAACGCAGGGAATTCCCATCGAACGGCAACGCTCTTCGAGATGGCTACCGAGTTCGGTGTCGGTAATGGTGTAGAGCACCATGCCCGGCTCGCGATCGATCGCATCAATCACGGTGTCCATCTGCTTCCTGCTCCTGACAAGCGGATAGACATGCTCGATTGCCTGGGTCTGCTTGTATTGGGATGTCACTGCCCTGCTTGTTGCCATCAACGTCTCACCGGTCGCATCGGAAATCAGGTGCAGGTGGAAAAATCTTTCGGTCATGGCCAGTCCATTGCAATGCCACCGGGTCGGCGGCATCTGTTGACAGATGTGGATAACTGCCTGATGCGGGGACACGGATGTGGAATTATGCCCACTGTCCCGTTTTGCTTTCACAGGCGTCTGCTTGTAAAGGATATTCTTCACAGGATGTGAATTGTGTGGAGAGATGAAAAAACCACGTTCATTTTCGGGTTATTCACCGGAAAAGGGAACTACAGTCTGATTTAAATATCTGATTTGTAACGGTTTTTGAACTTATCACCACTGTTCACAGATTGGTTGGGGATTTTGTTTCCAGGTGGTTCGTGGAAGATGGCTGTGAATGGATGGGCAACGGATTGCAGTTACCGCTATTCACAGACTCTAAGAATCAAAATCTAAACAAGATCGAAATTTCTTATTTGGAGACAAATGTGGACAAGGTTGAAAGTCGCAAGATTTTGCAGGTTCTGAAGGGATCCAAGATGGATCGGCCGCCCATCTGGATGATGCGACAGGCTGGACGTTATCTTCCTGAATATCGTGAAACACGCAAAGAGGCAGGTGGATTTCTGGATCTTTGTTACAACCCCGAGCTGGCTTGTGAAGTGACTTTGCAGCCAATCAGACGTTTCGGGTTTGATGCGGCAATCCTGTTTTCTGACATCCTCGTTGTCCCCGATGCTCTTGGCCGCAATGTTCGCTTCGAGGAGGGACGTGGCCCTCTGCTGGAACCGATCAGTGTTGACGAAATCATGGCTTTGGAAGCTGGTGACTGGTCGGAGCGATTGAAACCGGTAATGGAAGCAGTTTCACTGATACGGTCGTCTCTGCCGGACGAGACAACCTTGTTGGGATTTTGCGGTGCGCCCTGGACCGTGGCCACATACATGATTGCCGGACACGGCACACCGGACCAGGCACCGGCAAGATTGTTTTCGTATCGTCATCCTGATGCATTCGAGAAATTGCTGAATTTGCTGGCGGATGTGTCAGCTGACTATCTGGCGAGCCAGATTGATGCTGGTGCTGACGCTGTGCAGATTTTCGATTCATGGTCCGGGGTTCTGGGGGAGGACGATTTCAACAGATGGTGTGTGGCACCCGTAAAACGGATGGTCGAGCGGCTGCGCAGGCAAAAACCCGATGCGATCGTCATCGGTTTTCCAAAAGGCGCGGGTTCGCAATATTCGGGATACCGCGCGGCGACGGGTGTCAATGCCCTTGGCCTTGACTGGTCAGTGCCGTTTTCGCAGGCAAAACAGTTGCAGCGCGAGGGTGCAGTGCAGGGTAATCTCGACCCGATGCGTCTGATTGCAGGCGGTGCCGCGCTAGATGCAGGTGTTGACAGGATAATCGAGGAGCTCGGTGCTGGCTCACTGGTATTCAATCTCGGACACGGGATAACGCCCGACACACCGATTGCACATGTCGAACAGATGGTGGCGCGCGTTCGTGGCTAGTACCGACAACCGAACTGGAGGCGGTAGCGGTGCGAAGGCAGCCAAGCGTGCTTTTGTTGCGCTTGCGATCTTCGTGTTGCTCGCCGGCCTGGTGTTCTGGCTTGACCCGTCGAGATTTTATCTTTGGGTCAAGGCTGTACACATCATGGCGGTCATCTCCTGGATGGCGGGAATGTTTTACCTGCCGCGACTGTTTATCTATCACTGCGACGCCGAAGCCGGTTCAGTCCAGTCCGAGACATTCAAGGTGATGGAACAGCGCTTGCTGCGTATCATCATGAACCCGGCAATGACTATCGCCTGGGTTCTTGGCGTCTGGATGGCGTGGGAAAGCGATCTGTGGAGCGATGGCTGGTTTATCGTGAAGTTTGTAGGCGTGTTGGCAATGTCGGGCGCCCATGGACTGTTGGCAAAGGGTGTACGGTTGTTCGGCGAGGACCGAAATCCCTATACGGCGCGCCAGTGGCGGATGATCAACGAGATACCCACCGTGCTGATGATCGTGATTGTTGTCATGGTGATTGTTCGTCCGTTTTGAACGGCGTTTTGTGCCGGGAAAATCTGCTGCAAGATTTCGCTTGAGGGAATCAACGCGGTTGTCTATCCTTGTTGTACCTTCCAAGGGGATCATGGCTTGAGGCCTTCTCAGTGCCACGGTATCGACCAATAGGTCTGCTGTGCCAGCCAAATCCCAATTCTCCCATTTCTCTTGATCGGATATCGCCTTCATGCAGCAGATGAAGCTTCAGGAACTCAAAGCCAAAACACCCACTGATCTTGTTTCCTTTGCAGAAGGGCTTGAGGTCGAGAATGCCAGCACCATGCGAAAGCAGGAGCTGATGTTTGCGATCCTGAAGAACCTTGCCGAGCAGGAAGTCGAGATCATCGGCGAAGGCGTTGTTGAAATACTGCAGGACGGGTTCGGCTTTCTGCGCTCGGCCAGTGCCAATTATCTGCCAGGTCCGGACGATATCTACATCTCGCCGTCGCAGATCCGGCGCTTTTCCCTGAAGACGGGTGACACTGTTGAGGGGCCGATCCGCGGGCCAAAGGAAGGGGAGCGCTATTTTGCGTTGCTCAAGGTCAATACGATCAACTTCGAGGATCCGGAGAAGATCCGCCACAAGGTGCATTTTGACAATCTGACACCGCTATATCCCGATGAACGCTACAGGATGGAAGTGGACAATCCGACGACGAAGGATTTGTCAGCGCGGGTAATCGACCTTGTGGCACCGCTCGGCAAGGGACAGCGTGCGCTTATTGTGGCACCGCCGCGTACCGGTAAAACGGTGTTG
>JAGRLM010000067.1:0-10676 GCA_020441795.1 Nitratireductor sp. | reverse complement strand
CGTTCGGTCAAAGGCGAAGTGGTATCGTCCACGTTCGATGAGCCTGCGGCGCGCCATGTTCAGGTTGCCGAAATGGTTATCGAAAAGGCCAAGCGTCTGGTCGAGCATGGAAGGGATGTTGTTATCCTGCTCGATTCGATCACGCGCCTGGGCCGTGCCTATAACACCGTGGTCCCTTCATCCGGCAAGGTATTGACCGGTGGTGTGGACGCCAATGCTCTGCAGCGGCCGAAGCGCTTTTTTGGTGCTGCACGAAATATCGAAGAAGGCGGTTCGCTTACGATCATTGCGACTGCGCTTATCGATACCGGATCGCGCATGGATGAAGTGATTTTCGAGGAATTCAAGGGTACGGGTAACTCCGAAATCGTTCTTGATCGCAAGGTGGCCGACAAGCGGGTTTATCCGTCGATGGATATTCTCAAATCCGGTACCCGGAAAGAGGACCTCCTGGTCCCGCGCGCCGATCTGCAGAAGGTATTTGTGCTGCGTCGTATCTTGTCTTCGATGGGCACGACGGATGCCATAGAATTCCTGATCGACAAGCTGAAACAAACGAAGACGAACAGCGAATTCTTCGACACGATGAACACCTGAGGGTGACCGGCTACCACCGGCTGGTTGCCTGAGCTTTGATGACAGACCCGGGTTTCCGATTCGGGGGTGGAACAATTCGTGGTCAGTCAAGTCTTTCCTGGGCCAGGATTCAGTAGGGTGATGGACACTATTTTTGCGCTTTCCAGCGGTTCGCTTCCAAGCGGTGTAGCTGTCGTCAGGATTTCCGGCCCCCGGACTCGATTCGTTGTCGAAACATTCTGCCGGGAGGTGCCTAAACCGCGACGGGCCAGTCTTCGCAAATTGTGGTCATCTTCCGGGATGTTGATGGACGAGGGTCTGGTGCTTTGGTTCCCAGGGCCCAAGAGCTTTACTGGCGAGGATTGCTGCGAGTTTCAGGTCCATGGTGGCAGGGCAGTCGTTTCGGCGCTGCTTGAGGAGCTCAGCGCTTTTGACGGCTTGCGGTTGGCTGAACCAGGTGAGTTCTCACGGCGTGCCTTTGAGAATGGCAGGCTTGACCTGACAGAGATCGAGGGCCTTTCAGACCTCATACAGGCCCAGACCGAAACTCAGCGTCGCCAGGCACTTGCTCAGGCAAGCGGCGGATTGCGGAAGCAATTGGAAGAATGGCGGAGCAGGCTTGTGCGGATGCGCGCCCTGCTCGAGGCAGACTTTGATTTTGCGGATGAGGAAGATGTCCCTGGAAGCGTCGCCGATGGCGTCTGGGAAGATGCCCGGAAGCTGGCGCGGGAATTGGGTGCTGCGCTCGACGATTCGCGACGCGGCGAAATCATACGAGATGGTTACCAGATTGTTATTCTTGGCCCACCCAATGCAGGAAAATCGAGTCTGATCAATGCTCTCGCGAGGCGTGATATCGCAATTGTGACACCGGAAGAGGGCACGACGCGGGATCTGCTGGAGGTACAGCTCGATATTGACGGTTTCGCTGTGACCGTGGTGGATACAGCCGGGTTAAGGGAAACCGATGGGATTGTCGAGCGGGAAGGAATTCGCCGTGCGCGGGAAAGAGCGTCAATGGCCGATCTCGTGGTCTATCTGGAACCCGTTGAGGGCATGATGGCGGGCATCGATACAGACCTGCAAGGGTTTGCAAATGTCAAAGTGCTGCGGTTCAAGTCCAAGGATGATGCCGGCTTGTCGGGAGATAATGGGATTTCGGTAAACAGGGAAAATGGTTTGGAGCCGCTGTTGAATTCTATCATTGCGTCTCTTGCGGAAATAGGGGATTTGGCGGTTCCTGCGGTTGTGACGAGGGAACGTCATCGGGTGGCGATAGCAAAGTGTCGTGATTATTGTGTCAAGGCTGCTGATGCCCAAAAATTGGGTTCGGAACTTCGAAGTGAAATGCTGCGGTTGGCCTGCGATGAAATCGGCAAGGTAACAGGGCGGGTTGATGTCGACGATCTGTTGGATGTGATATTTTCCGAATTTTGCATTGGCAAATGATTCACGTGAAACAATATGATGTCTGGAACATCCTGAATGCATGTTTCACGTGAAACAAAACAGGCCTTGCGAAGCTCTCGCTTGAACAGACAGGGTTCTGACGGACGTCTCTTTGACGCGGAATGGCATTCGGCCTAATAAGCAAAGGACATCCGGCTATGCGCTGGCTGGAGTCGGACAGGATACAGAATATGAGCATGCAGTTTGACGTTGTGGTGATTGGCGGTGGCCATGCCGGCTGCGAGGCGGCAGCCATATCTGCGCGCATGGGTGCCAGGACTGCATTGGTAACGCATCGCAAGGATACGATCGGCGTCATGTCCTGCAATCCAGCCATTGGCGGCCTGGGTAAGGGCCAGCTTGTTCGCGAGGTCGATGCGCTGGATGGTCTGATGGGCCGGGTTGCTGATGCTGCCGGGATTCAGTTCAGAATGCTGAACCGGCGCAAGGGACCAGCCGTCCGCGGTCCCAGGACCCAGGCAGATCGCAAACTATATCGCATTGCCATGCAGGCCGAGATCAGCAACACACAAGGACTTCAGGTTATTGAAGCTGCCGTCGAAGATGTTGTCATTCGCCATGGTGTGCTGAGTGGAGTGGTTCTGGCGGATGGAAACGTAATTGCCTGCCGCTGTGCCGTTTTGACGACGGGAACCTTCCTGCGGGGGCTTATTCATATTGGTGACAAGAAGATTCCTGCGGGTCGGGTCGGCGAGGCGCCGGCGCAAGGATTGTCCGCAACGCTCGAGCGGATAGGATTGCGCCTCGGAAGGCTGAAAACGGGTACTCCCGCGAGGCTGGATGGCAGAACCATCGACTGGCAATCCCTTTCCATGCAGGCGGCAGATCCGGACCCTGTTCCGTTTTCGACCATGACCAGGCAGATCACGAATCCGCAGATCGAATGCGGTGTTACGCGCACTACGCCGGAAACGCACAAGATCATCGAGCAGAATATTGGCAGGTCTGCCATGTATTCCGGCCAGATAGCGGGTACCGGTCCGCGCTATTGCCCGTCAATCGAGGACAAGATTGTCAGGTTTGGCGAAAGGGACGGGCACCAGATTTTCCTTGAGCCGGAAGGTCTGGATGATCACACGGTTTACCCGAATGGAATTTCAACGTCGCTCCCGGAGGAGGTTCAGGAGGCCTTCATTCGCACCATACCGGGGCTGGAGGCTGTGACTATCCTGCAGCCCGGCTATGCAATCGAATATGATCATGTCGATCCCGTTGAATTGTCAGCATCGCTGGAACTTCGCCTCGTTGACGGCTTTTTCCTCGCGGGCCAGATCAATGGCACGACGGGCTATGAAGAGGCTGCGGCGCAAGGCCTTGTAGCGGGGATGAATGCCGCCCGGAAGGCCGGGGGCACCGACGCAGTCACTTTCAGTCGAACCAACAGCTATATCGGTGTGATGATCGACGATCTGATTACCAGGGGTGTGTCTGAACCCTATCGTATGTTCACATCGCGCGCGGAATATCGCCTTTCGCTGCGGTCAGACAATGCCGATCAGCGCCTGACACGCTTCGGGATGGAAATGGGATGTGTGGGCGCAGCGCGCGCTGCTGTTTTTTCTGCAAAGCTCGAAGAGATTGAAACCTGGCGAGATCAGCTGAAGACACGGATGCTGAGCCCGAATGTAGCGGCCTCACATGGACTGAAGGTCAACCAGGATGGTGTGAGGCGTAGTGGATGGGATCTGCTTGCTTATCCGGGAATAGAGTTTCCGGACCTGACCCGCATCTGGCCGGATCTTGCGACCGTCAATCCGGATATTGTCGAACAGTTGGAAATCGAAGCCGGCTATTCCGTTTACCTCGACCGACAGGATAGCGATATTGCCTCCATGCGTCGTGATGAATCTCTGGGGATTCCCGAAGGTATTGACTACCGCTCCATGTCTGGGCTTTCCAACGAACTCATCTCCAAGCTGGAAAAGGTGCGACCCGAAAATATTGGCCAGGCTTTGCGCATCGAAGGAATGACCCCTGCAGCGGTTACGCTTGTTCTGGCGCATGTGAAACGGCTGAACAGTCAGCGCAATCATAGTGGGGATCTGGCTGCGTCGGGTGATAGTTCTGCAAGGCAGGCGTCCTGAACGATGCAGAATGAACAGACACTATCGGAACTGAACAAGATTTACCCTGTTTCACGTGAAACATTTTCGCGATTGCAGGAATATGAAACCCTGCTACGCCAGTGGCAAGCCAAGACCAATCTTGTCTCACCTGCTACTCTGAATGCCTTTTGGACCAGGCATGTGGCGGACAGTCTGCAATGTTTGGCAATTGCACCAAATGCAAAAAACTGGATTGATCTGGGCAGTGGCGGCGGATTTCCTGCCCTGCCGATTGCAATTAAGCGCGCTTGTGACTCCCCCGAAACGTTTGGCAGACATGTGCTTGTCGAATCCAATCACAAGAAATGCGCTTTTCTCAGGGAAGTGGCCAGAAAAACCGGGACGCCTGTTGTCGTGATCAATGATCGTATCGAGTCGGCCACGAAACAAATACAAGCCGGAGAGTTTCAGGTTATTACCGCAAGAGCACTCGCACCACTCGCCAAATTGCTTGATCTTGCTTCTCCGATGATGAATGGCGAAACTGTTGCCGTCTTCCACAAAGGTCGTGAATTCCGGACCGAACTCGAAGATTGCCGTGGTCTGTGGTGGTTCGATTTGGTAATACATGAGAGCCGGATCGAGAGTGGTTCGGTGCTCCTGGAAATCAGAAATCCGGTTGCCGAGGGTCCCGCCAGGTCTGGCGTTGGCTCACGCACCGACGAAGCAAGTTGAGTATGGCCTGAACCATGGGAAGCAAGACAAAGTCTCGCGTCATCACGATTGCCAACCAGAAAGGTGGTGTGGGAAAGACCACAACCGCCATCAATCTGGCGACAGCATTGGCTGCAGTGGGCAAGACTGCATTGATCATTGACCTTGACCCGCAGGGAAACGCCTCCACCGGTTTGGGGATCGACAAGAACAACCGTCCTGTATCGACCTATGACCTGCTGACCGGAAACGCAACACTTGCCGAGGCCGTCACGCCGACGGCCGTACCAAGGCTTTTCGTGGCGCCTTCCACGCTTGACCTTCTTGGAGTGGAAATGGAAATCGCCGGGCTTGGCGATCGGGCCTTCCGGATTCGCAAGTCGATCGAAGAGTATGACGCCTCCGGAAGCCATTTCGAGTATGTCCTGATCGACTGTCCGCCGTCGCTGAACCTCCTTACGGTCAATGCCATGGCAGCGGCAAATTCACTGCTGGTGCCGTTGCAGTGCGAATTCTTTGCGCTGGAAGGTTTGAGCCAGTTGTTGCAGACCTTCAATGAAGTGCGCGCGACCATCAATCCTGAACTTGAACTGCATGGCATTGTCCTGACCATGTTCGACAGTCGCAACAATCTTGCCTCGCAGGTTGTCGAGGATGTTCGTTCCTTCATGGGTGACAAGGTTTACCAGACTATCATTCCGCGCAATGTCCGGATTTCAGAGGCACCTTCCTATGGAAAACCTGCAATCCTGTATGACCTGAAATGCCCCGGCAGCCAGGCTTACCTCAAGCTTGCCTCGGAAGTGATCAAACGCGAGCGAAAGCTGATTGCTGCGTAGTGAAACAGTCGGGCGATTCGCTCGCGAAACAAATTAGATGAATGCGGAGAGCCGTTTTGATGGCCGAAGATAATTCGAAAAAGCGATTGGGTCGTGGGCTTGCCGCACTTATCGGGGAACTCGACCAGCCTGCACCGGCAAGCCGGGAAGTGGTCGATACACGCTCAGACCGGCGGATTCCGATAGAACATATCCGTGCAAACCCTTCCAATCCGCGTCGCCATTTCAACGAGGATGAACTTGCGGATCTGACACGTTCGATTTCAGAGCATGGAATTGTGCAGCCGATCCTGGTGCGTCCCGTCAAGGGCGGTGACCTGGGTGGGGCAAAATTCGAGATCATTGCCGGTGAACGGCGCTGGCGCGCTGCGCAACGCGCAGGTTTGCACGAGGTTCCGGTAATCCTGCGGGATGTCGAAGACAAGCAGGCGCTGGAACTAGCCATCATCGAGAATGTTCAACGCTCCGATCTCAATGCGATCGAAGAAGCGCAAGGCTATCAGCAGCTGATCGATGAATATGACTACAGCCAGAATGACCTCGCAACCGTCATTGGCAAGAGCCGAAGCCATGTCGCCAATACGCTGCGCTTGATGAAATTGCCGGAAAGCGTGCGCAACATGGTGTCGGAAGGTGTTCTTTCGGCTGGCCACGCCAGAACTCTGGTCACTGCGGATGCTCCCGAGCATCTGGCTCAGAAGATCGTCCGTGACGGCCTTTCGGTTCGGCAGGCAGAAGCGCTTGCCCAGCAGGATGGAGAAAAGCCCGGTGTAAATGGTGCCCGTTCCAAGGCAGCGGTCCGCGACGCCGATATTGAAGCGCTGGAACGGAGACTGGGTGATATTCTGGGGCTGAAGATCAGTATATCCGACAATGGCAAGGGCGGTGGCGATCTGAAGATTCGCTATCGCACCCTGGAGCAGCTGGATTCGGTCTGCCGCAAGCTGGAGAGCGGTATCTAACGCGGCCTTGCCAGTTGGTTTTCTGAATTACATCAATTAAATCAATATGTTAATGATTATCAGCGACGACGACTTGCTTCCAGCGCCAGTGCCAGAAGGGCTGTGCCGGCGAGTGACAGGCCCAACTGGGCATTTGCGCGGCACTGGAATTGCGCCTGGTCGAGCCTTGTGATAGCCCGCTGTATCAGCTCCCCGCTCCATTTTGCCAAAGCGGAAGATGTTGCATCCTTGCGGGAAAAATGCAGCGGTGGGCGTATGGAGCCAAGGACCGCCTGAATCGGCTTTTTCTGGCTGTCCATCTGGTGACGAATGAATTGCAGCGTCTGGAAGTGCCGCAGGCAGGCCAGTATCAGCATGTCCGGTGCCAGGCCTGCATCTGGCAGCCGACGCAGCAATTCCTCTAGCCTTGCCAGATTGCCGGTCGCGGCCGCGTCTATCAGGTCGTCGCCCTGGAACGCTGCCACATCCCCGACCACCGCCATGACGTCTTCCAACCGAACTGTCTGCTGCCCATGGCAATAGAGCGCAAGCTTGGTGATTTCATTGCGCGATGCCATCCGGTCTGCGCCCAGTTGTGAGCGCAAAGCGAGCCGCGCATCATTGTCAATCTTCAGGTCATGGGCAGCGAGTTCGTTCTGGATCAGCCTGTCGAGCGCAGCGTCATTGTCGGCGTAGCAGGGAATCGCGACACCGCTCGATGATTTTTCCACAGCCTTGCGAAGCGCTGCCTCGCGTTTCAGATCGCCGGCCTCGAGAATGATCCAGCAGTCACTCGGCGGGTGATCGAGCACAGCCTGCAGCGCGTCGGTCAGGTTTCTCCTCGTGGTCCCGGAAATCCTGATCAGCCTGGAGCCACCAAACATGCCGATCGTATGTGCCTCGTCGGCAATGCTGGCCTTGTCAGCGGCTGCATTGTCGGCATCCATCCGTACGAGCGAGAAGGGATCCTCAAGGTCGATGCCGAAACCCTTCGCAAGGAGGTCGGCCCGTTCACTGACCATTCCGCTGTCAGGTCCGTAGACCAGGAAAGTACGAAATCTGGTGTCGGGTTTCGAAACAAACTGCTCGGCCTGACTTGCCTTGATTTCGGCCATTGCTGCTACCGGCTCAATCTGGCAGCCACGGCAAGCCTGATCTGTTCGGCAACTTCAACTGCAGCGCGGTTTTCCGCATCGCGAATGGCGCGAAGATTGGCAAAGCTTTGCGCTGTCCGGTCATAGGCGGCATTGCCGACACGGCTTCCGCCATCGATACGGGTATTGTTCGAAAGGTCAATCAGGTCATAGGAAACCGTGACACTGACTGTACCGGCAGTCGTTGTGCGCGCTTGCTGTGAAGCGGCGATCTGGCGGTTGGCGTCAGCAGCCCTGATACGCAATTCATATTGGGGAGCTGCCGAACCACGCCCGCCCTGAAACAGGAACAACAGGCGATTACGTACCTGCTGGCCTACGCGGCTGTCCACCTCGGGCACCGTAACTGCCGAAAGCGTCGATGCGATGTCCGGCCTGCCATCTGCCGATGGCCCGTAAAGCGGCTGGAACACGCAGGCTTGCAGTGTCAAAGCTGCTGAGACTGCGGCAATTGCAACTATCCGGCTTCGCATGACATTTCCGATCTTCTTCGCTTGATGGCTTGTGTCAAATTCACAATACCACGTTGACGATTCTTCCTGGCACAACAATGACCCTCTTGGGCGCTGCACCCGCCAGGGCATTTCTTATCACATCCAGTTCGAGCGTGGCAGTCACGATTGCTTCCTGGGATGCATTGGCTGGCACAACCAGATCGGCGCGTTTCTTGCCATTGATCTGGACGGGAAGTGTGATTTCATTTTCGGCAACCAGTGCAGCATCAGCCACAGGCCAGGCAGATTCCGCAACGCTGCCCTCATGACCCAGCAGTTTCCAGCACTCTTCTGCCAGATGCGGCATCATAGGCGCAAACATCTGAACCAGCATGGATACAGCTGTTGAAAGTCCCGGCTGCGCTGTACCTGCCTTAACCTTGCGGGCCGCGTCCTCCAGCGTATTGACCAGCGTGTAAAGCTGCGCCACGGCGGTATTGAAGCGCAAATCGGCAATCATGGCATCAACCTTGTCCAGCGCACGATGTGCGGCGCGCAGGATATCATCGCCGCTGCCGGAAGAGGCTTCCGCGTTTTCACTGACATCGTTTACCAGCCGCCAAACGCGTTGCACGAACCGGTGTGCGCCCTCTACACCAGCTTCCGTCCAGATGACGTCGCGATCCGGCGGAGAATCGGACAGTATGAACCAGCGGGCCGTGTCAGCACCATAGCTCGCAATGATGTCATCGGGATCAACGACATTGCGCTTTGACTTGGACATCTTTTCGATGGAACCGATCGCGACCTCACTGCCATCGACAGCCAGATAGGCCTTGCGGCTGGTTCCTTCGCCTTCGAAACGGATCTCCGCCGGCGTGACCCACCCATTCTTGCCCTTGTAGGTCTCGTGCACGACCATTCCCTGTGTGAACAAGCCCTTGAATGGCTCATCCAGCGACAAGTGACCGGTCGCCCGCATGGCCCGGGTAAAGAAGCGGGAATACAGCAGATGCAGGATCGCGTGCTCGATACCGCCAATATACTGGTCAACCGGCAACCAGGCATTCACGGTATCGGGATCGGTTGGGGTCGAGGCGTTGGGCGCGGTGAAACGGGCGAAATACCATGACGAATCGACAAAGGTATCCATGGTGTCGGTTTCGCGCAGCGCCTTGCCCCCGCATTTGGGGCAACTGACATGGCGCCATGTCGGGTGACGATCAAGCGGATTGCCCGGACGGTCGAATTCAACGTCATCTGGCAGGACTACCGGGAGATTTTCCTTTTTCTCAGGCACCACGCCACAACTGTCGCAATGAATGACCGGGATCGGACAGCCCCAATAGCGTTGGCGTGATATTCCCCAGTCGCGCAAACGGAACTGTACCTTGCGTTCGGCCTGTGGCGCGTTGCCCAGATTGATCGCTGACAAGCGGTTCGCAACCTCGTCAAAGGCATCCTGTGGTTTCATGCCATCAAGAAAACGGGAATTGATCATCACCCCATCGCCATCATAGGCCGTCTCGGTGATGGTGAAACTCGCAGCGTCTTCTCCCTGCGGCATGACAACCGGAATTACCGGAAGTCCATATTTGTTGGCGAAATCCAGATCCCGCTGGTCGCCCGAAGGGCAGCCGAAGATTGCGCCCGTGCCATAGTCCATCAAGACGAAATTGGCGACATAGACCGGCAAGGTCCAATCGGGGTCAAAAGGATGGCGAACCCTGACACCAGTGTCGAAGCCCTTTTTCTCGGCCGTTTCAAGCGCTGCCAGTGACGTGCCTGAGCGACGACATTCCTCGCAGAATGCTGCCAATTCCGGATTGGAAGCTGCTGCCTGCAATGCCATTGGGTGGTCAGCGGAAATTGCCATGAAGGCGGCACCGAAAATCGTGTCCGGCCGCGTGGTGTAGACTTCCAGTGCCTGATCGGATTCGGCCCCGGCCACCCGCCAACGCAACAAGAGACCTTCGGACCGGCCGATCCAGTTCTTCTGCATGGTGCGGACCTTTTCAGGCCACTGGTCCAGCTGGTCGAGAGAATCGAGCAGGTCCTGGCTGTGCTCGGTTATTCGGAAGAACCACTGCGTGAGTTCACGCTGCTCGACCAGAGCCCCAGAGCGCCAGCCACGACCATCGATAACCTGCTCATTGGCAAGGACCGTATGGTCTACGGGATCCCAATTGACCTTGGACTTCTTGCGATAGACAAGGCCCTTTTCCAGGAAATCAACGAACAGCATCTGCTGGCGGTGGTAGTAATCCACGTCACAGGTCGCAAATTCGCGAGACCAATCCAGCGAAAGGCCCATCGACTTCAACTGCTTGCGCATGGTCGCGATGTTTTCATAGGTCCAGGCCTTGGGATGAACCTTGTTGTCGCGCGCGGCATTTTCTGCCGGCATGCCAAAGGCATCCCAACCCATGGGATGAAGAACATTATAGCCCTTTGCCCTGCGGTAACGCGCGACTACATCGCCCATCGTGTAGTTGCGCACATG
>JAGRLM010000530.1 GCA_020441795.1 Nitratireductor sp. | reverse complement strand
GAGGCGCGTGAAAGCCTTGCATATTGCGCCAGGAAAATGATGCCGAGCGTCACTGCCGGTAGAACCAGGTGATGGGCGACATCCAGCATATAGGCGAAGGTGCCACCCTCGAAGCGGGCGCTGCGCATCCCCTCGACCGGGAAGATCGGGAACATGGACGCAAACAGGATGATGAGCATGATGCCGGTCCAGAATACCGGAGCCGCATAGCCGATTGTGGAAAAGACCGAAACAAAAGCCGAGATCAGTCCCTGCGGCTTGCGTGCTGCCAACACTCCCATAACGACACCGAGCAGTATGGAGAATACCTGTGCGGCCAGAACAAGGATGATGGTTGGCCAGATGCGCACCGCGATCAGCGACACGACGGACTGGTTGAAAAAGAAGGACTTGCCGAGGTCACCCTGGGCGACATTGCCGAGATAGATTGCAAGCTGCACGAATAGCGGCTTGTCCAAGCCGTATGAAGAGCGGATCTCCGCCATCATTTCCTCGGTTGCGCCGCCCATTTCGCCGGCAATGACTTCGGCCGGATCACCGGGAGCGGCATGAATCAGCAGGAAATTGAGGACCAGCACACCGATCAGCAGCAGCAATCCGTAGAACAGGCGCTTGGCTATGTATCGCAACATGGCAGTTCCAGCATTCAATTACGGCATGTCTGCCCGACTGGCGGACGAACGAAAACCCGGCCCCTCATGGAGGGCCGGGTGTATGTCAATGTCACCGCGGTTCTTTCCAGTAGACTTCGTCCATGGACTGCATTGTGCCCCAGATCGATACCGGCACATTACCCAGCTTCTTGTTGTAGGCTGTGTGGTAAGGCGTGGTGTTGATCCAGTATATCGGCAGTTCGTCTCCGACAATCATCTGGAATTCGTCATACATCGCCTTGCGCTTTGCCTGGTCGGGTTCGATAGCAGCCTGGGCAAGCAGTTCATCGACACGCGGGTTCTTGTAGCCCTGCGTGTTGGACCAGATCACACCCGGCTTGATATTGGACGACAGGTAAGTGCGGTGAACACCAATGACCGGGTCACCCCAGTTGAACACCACATCCATGGTCATGTCGAAATCGCCGGTGGAAACGCGCTTTGCCCATGTCGGGAAGTCGGGTGCGGCACGAACCTCGATATCGATGCCGACCTTTTTCAACTGCGACTTCAGATATTCTGCGACATTCTGCTGCTGTTCGGCCGGGCCGGGAATATAATCCACGGTCAGCTTGAAGCGGGTACCATCAGCGCCAGCTTTCAGCCCGGCTTCGTCAAGCAGAGCGTTCGCCTTGTCGAGATCAACATCATAGGCGGGGATCTTGTCGTTGAAGAACGGGCTTGATTCAACGATCGGACTGCGTTGCGGTTTGGATACCCCGCGCATCAGGGCCTTGGTAATGAAGTCGCGGTCCGTTGCATATGCAATGGCCTGCCGGACTTCCTTCTTGTCGAGTGGCGCCTTGACCGTGTTGAATGCAAGCCAGTTGATCGGACCAACTGCGGCATAGCCCTGGTCGGTGATCGAAAGGCCTTCGACCTTTTCAAGGCGCTTGATTTCCTGGCTGCCGGCCATGAACGGATACATGTCTGCTTCGCCGTTCTCCATGGCGATCAGGAGGGCATTGGGGTCCTTGATGATACGGATCACGATCTTGTCGAGATAGGGACGTCCGTCGATGAAGAAATCCGGATTGCGTTCCATGGTGATCTGCTCACCAGCCTTGAACTCCGTCAGCTTGAACGGACCGGACCCGATGGGGGCCGAGTTCGCCGGATGGTTCTTGATGTCCTGACCGTCACCATAAACGTGCTTGGGAATGATCGGGCAAAGGGCAGAAGACATTGCAAGAAGAATGGCTGGATGTGGTTGGGACAGGTTGATCACGACCGTTGTTGCATCTGGCGTGTCGATGGTATCAACCGGCGCAAACATGGTCTGGAAAGGGTGGTT
>JAGRLM010000529.1 GCA_020441795.1 Nitratireductor sp. | reverse complement strand
TCGATGATGCGATGAAGCTCGGCTATAACTGGATCGAAGGGCCGTTCGAACTGCTCGACCGCATCGGGACGGGGGCCTTTGTCGCCCGGCTCGAAGCCGAGGGCAGGTCAGTTCCGGCCTTTCTCAAGGCAGCATCCAATGCCTCATTCTACAAGGTGGAAGCAGGGCAATTGCTGGTTCGTCATGGCAATGGCGACTATCATCCGGTTGCCTTGCCGGAAGGCGCGGTCCGCTTCTCGATGCTGCGCAGAACCTTGCAGCCCGACTATGAGAATGACAGCGCCAGCGTTTTCACGCTCGATGGTGATGTGCGGCTCGTGGAGTTTCATTCCAAGGCCAATGCGCTGGATGAAATGTCGGTTGAGGCACTGGATTTTGCGGCGGAAAATCCGGGCAATGGCATCATCATTCACAATGACGCGCAGCATTTCTCGTCCGGCGTCAACCTGAACCGCTTCCTGACCATGATCGATGCGCAGGACTGGGACGGCATCGACCGGTTCCTCCTTGCCTTCCAGATGGCGGTTCACAAGCTACAGACGCTGAAGAAGCCGGTGGTTGGCGCGCCAACGGGCCTTGCACTTGGCGGCGGGCTTGAAGTGCTGCTGCATTGCAAGTCGCTGATGGTGCACGCCAATTGCGTCATGGGGCTGGTCGAGCCGCTGGTTGGCGTCATTCCGGCAGGTGGTGGCGTGAAGGAAACCTATCGACGCTGGTACAAGCAGTCGGGGGATGCCGCGAAAGCCGCGATCAAGACATTCGGCCAGATTTTCGACGGCGTTACCGGCACTTCGCCCCTGCTGTCAGCCCGGCTTGGCTATTTCAATTCCGGCGTTGGTGACGGTGTCAGCGGACGCGACATGATTGTCGCGAACAGGGACCGGCTGGTTACTGCGGCCCTGGAGCGAGTGGCTTCGCTCAACCATCATCTGGATGAAGGCGGGCGGTGGCCGGTTCCCCTCGCTCCGGCCGAGGTCGTGGAAACGCTGATTGCGGCCCGCAAGGCGCTGCATGGTGCAGGCTTCACCGCGCATGACGAAAGGGTGGCTCGCGCACTTGCCTCGATCTTCACGGACGCGAAACCGGTCGAGGTCGAGAGCGACTGGGAGTTTTACGACCGTGAGCGCGCGGCCTTCATCTCGCTGGCCAGAACGCCTGAAACGCGGGCGCGCATTGCGCACATGCTTTCAACGGGTCGTCCGCTTCGCAACTGAATGGGGAAAGTTTGAATCAAGTCTTAACGAAACACTTAGCGCTTGATACAAGTATTGAGTGTATCGGGATACTGGCCGGGTCCCCACACCACACCACCCGGCCAGTCGCAGGCTCAACGAACCGACCCCCACACCAAAACAGGGCGGAGGCGACAAAACCTGGTTTTGCTGTCTAGAAGAGCTTGCGGTCTGGGGAGCTTGCGCGACCGTGCCAAATCTGTTCAATGGGTACAGTTCCAACCATCTGGATGAATCCCATGAAACTCTGGTACTCCCCCGCTTCGCCATTTGTTCGCAAGGTTCTGGTCGTTGCCCATGAAACCGGCCAGATGGGTGATCTTCAGGTCACAGATGCATCCACCAATGCGGTCAATCGCAACATGGATCTGGTCCGGGACAATCCTTCGGGAAAGATCCCCGCACTCGTGCTTGATGACGGAACCGTGCTTTTCGATAGCCGGGTGATCTGCGCCTATCTCG
>JAGRLM010000005.1 GCA_020441795.1 Nitratireductor sp. | reverse complement strand
CGGGCTTTTTGTTGCCTGTTCCGGGTGCTCCAGGATTTTTGTCGCACTCAGGGATGAAATCACCACCGATGCGCCTTATGTTATGCCTTCGGTTCGCCAATCGCGAAAATTGCCTTTGATCTGCTGGCATCGCGGTTGCATAGTAAGGACAGTGATTTGCCCGCTGGCACGATGGTTGCGGGCAACAAGACCAAACCGCCAGGGCAGGGCAGAAATCCCTGACTGGCTTTTCATGAACCCAGGTGGAGATTTTTGGCGGTCAGCGTGATGGAACTGAATTTGAACAAGGTTCCGATCGACAAGACGTCCGGTGACAGGACGGGGTTTGCTGACATTTGCAAAACTGCGGCCAAAGACAACTCCTCGCCACAAATTGATATTCCCATTTGTCCTGCAAAGATGCAGGATGATGAGAACGATGGAGGCAAGACCGGCGGAGGTTCGTTCACGGGGGTCGCTACCCGCACCAAGACCCGTACCAAGAAACCGAACCTTTATCGTGTCCTGCTTTTGAACGACGATTTCACACCGATGGAATTCGTGGTTCATGTTCTGGAGCGCTTTTTCTCGAAATCGCGCGAACAGGCGACCCAGATCATGCTCCATGTACACCAGCACGGTGTGGGAGAATGCGGCGTCTATACCTATGAGGTGGCCGAGACCAAGGTCACGCAGGTCATGGATTTCGCGAGAAAGCATCAGCATCCGCTGCAATGCGTCATGGAAAAGAATTAGACGGAGCAATTCCTTGCCATCATTTACAGACAGTCTCGAAAAAGCCCTGCACAAGGCCCTGACCTATGCCAATGAGCGTAGTCAGGAATTCGCGACGCTGGAACACCTTCTGTTGGCTTTGGTTGACGATACCGAGGCTGCAGCGGTGATGCGCGCCTGCAATGTGGACCTGGAGCAGTTGCGCAAGAATCTGACCGATTACGTCGATACCGAGCTCGCAAACCTCGTCACCGATTTCGACGAGGACGCCAAGCCGACAGCAGGCTTCCAGCGCGTCATCCAGCGTGCCGTCATCCACGTTCAGTCTTCCGGTCGCGAGGAAGTGACCGGTGCCAACGTGCTTGTCGCAATCTTTGCCGAGCGTGAAAGCCATGCGGCCTATTTCCTGCAAGAGCAGGAAATGACGCGCTATGACGCCGTCAACTACATCTCGCACGGCATTGCCAAGCGACCCGGCGGGTCGGAGACACGCCCGGTGCGTGGTGTTGACGACGAACAGGCTTCGGTTGGTGAAGAGGATCACAAGCAGAAGGGCGACGCGCTCGATGCCTATTGTGTCAATCTCAACAAGAAGGCCAAGTCCGGCAAGGTCGATCCGTTGATCGGACGCCAGTCGGAAGTCAACCGAACGATTCAGATCCTGTGCCGCCGCTCGAAGAACAATCCGCTGTTCGTCGGCGATCCCGGCGTTGGCAAGACGGCTATTGCCGAGGGTCTTGCCAAGCGCATCGTTGAAGGTGATGTGCCCGACGTGCTGAAGGATTGCACGATCTTCGCTCTCGACATGGGAACATTGCTGGCCGGGACGCGCTATCGCGGTGATTTCGAGGAACGCCTCAAGCAGGTGATCAAGGAAATCGAGGAAACCCCCGGTTCGATCATGTTTATTGACGAAATCCATACTGTCATTGGCGCCGGAGCGACATCGGGCGGAGCGATGGATGCGTCCAACCTGCTCAAGCCAGCGCTATCTTCAGGGTCAATCCGCTGCATCGGCTCCACCACCTACAAGGAATATCGCCAGTTCTT
>JAGRLM010000528.1 GCA_020441795.1 Nitratireductor sp. | reverse complement strand
GATTTTTCGTGTGAGCAAGGAGAATACCGCAGATCGATATGAGTATCGATCGAGGATTTCGACGCTGCTCACGCGGAGAAGACCTTCAAGACGGAACGGGTCAAGCATCTGAAGTAACAGTAGAAATCAAACCGTTTCACCTTGGTCTCTTGCGTTCTGGACGGCGTCGCGCAGCTCTTGTGGTGATCACACCACAGCGATCCGCGCTCCTGGCCAGAAACACAAGATACCGTCGGTCAAACGATTCAATCTGATCGAAACTTGCTCTAAGGCCATGCCGATTCTGGATATCAACCCCGTAAACCCGCTTGTTGATGGCAGGCAATCGCTGCGCGCGATGGAAATCCGGCGCGGAGTGGTTCGCCATTTCTCGCAGACTGGCATGGCATTGATCGCCGAGCTTCCGCTGGCATCGGGTCGCAGGGCCGACCTCATCGGGATGGACCGCAAGGGCCGTTTCACCATTGTCGAGATCAAGTCATCGGTCGAGGATTTTCGTTCCGACAACAAATGGCCGGACTATCACGGCTTTTGCGATGCGTTCTATTTCGCCACGCTACCCGATGTGCCTGCCGATATCTTTCCGCAGAACCAGGGCTTTATCATCGCAGACAATTACGGTGCCGAAATCATCAGGTCCGGCGAAATCACCGCCCTTGCCGGGGCCACGCGCAAGGCGCTGACATTGCGCTTCGCCAGGGCTGCCGCAGCGCGACTCGAGCGGGTGCTGCAACATCATGATGTCAATGGCCTGGTCATGCCGGATGGCATCAGCAGCATATCGGGTGATTGAGCCTTGCTGCCCGGGGTCAGGCCCAAAAAGCCCGGCTATTTGGGTGCGCGCTTGGCAAGGATGCGCTGCAAGGTCCGCCGGTGCATGTTGAGGCGGCGGGCGGTCTCGGAGACATTGCGCTCGCACATCTCATAGACCCGCTGGATATGTTCCCACCGGACACGGTCAGCCGACATCGGATTTTCCGGCGGTTCGGCACGGTCATCGGGTGAGCGGGTCAGCGCCGCGAAAACCTCGTCTGCATCTGCGGGCTTTGACAGATAGTCGATGGCGCCGAGTTTGACGGCGGTGACGGCTGTCGCGATATTGCCGTAGCCGGTAAGGATGATCGCCTTGCAATCGGGACGCCTTGCCCGGATTGCCTCGATGACGTCGAGGCCGTTGCCATCATTGAGCCGCATGTCGACGATTGCGTAATCGGGCGCAGCAACGCGAACTTTCAACAGGCCCTCGGAAACGGTCTCTGCAGTCTCCACGGCAAAGCCGCGACCTTCCATTGCGCGAGCCAGCCGCGTCAGGAATGGCCGGTCGTCATCCACGATCAACAGGCTCTTGCCATCCATATTGCCCGTCAGGGCGGCAACTTCACCCGACATTTCAGTCTTCCTTGTTTCCCGTCATGATCTCTTTTTGTGTCAGTTGGCGCCATTTGTCAAAGCGCACAGCCTCAATGTGTGGAGGCGGGAGATTTTCCCGCATCCAGGTCACAGTCGGTCACGCAGTGAAAACCATGTCATGGCCAGAACCAGCATGGGCCAGCGCAGTGCCGCACCGCCCGGAAACGGCATGGATGGCAGGGATGCCATCACATCGAAACGCTCCATCTGGCCACGTACCGCCTCTGCCAGAATTCGCCCGGCAAGGGTTGCCAGTGTCACCCCCTGGCCGGAAAACCCGGATGCCGAAACGATATTGCCCTCTACCCGGCGAAATGCCGGAAGCCGGTTCACGGTAATCGCCAGCGTGCCACCCCAGCCATGGGTGATGCGGATGTTTTCAAGGCTCGGAAACACTTTCAGCATCGGCTTTCGCACGAATGCCGCAATATCGGTGGGGAAGCTATAGCCGTAGTTTTCACCGCCGCCAAACAGCAGTCGCAGATCGGATGACAATCGGAAATAATTGATGACAAAGCGGCTGTCGGCGACAGCAGCATTGTTGGCGATGAGCCGCTTCGCCAGCGTTTCGCTCAGCGGTTCGGTGGCGATGATGAAATTGTTGATCGGCA
>JAGRLM010000066.1 GCA_020441795.1 Nitratireductor sp. | reverse complement strand
TGGTGTCGTTGGAATGGGTCAGGCCAGCCATGAAAATGATGCCGGCTTCCTGGCAGAGGCCCTGCACGGCAACGGCAACGCCCGAGGACGAACCGCCGTTGATCATGACGACGCCGTCTTTTTCGATCATCGACTTCGCTGCAGCGCGCGCCGCATCGGATTTGGTCTGCGTATCGCCAGTCACGAACTCGACCTTCTTGCCGAGCAGGCCGTCGCCCTTGAGCATTTTCGAGGAGAAGGTCTGCAGCATGCCGCCATCGCCTTCGCCGTTGAGATGCTGGACGGCGAGTTCCTGCGCGCGCAGTTCGTCAAGACCTTCTTCGGAATACGGCCCGGTCTGTGGGACGTTGAAGCCGAACTTGACTGTCGAGCCGGTTGGCTCATTGGTGAAGGCAGAAGCCCTCGAGGTGAAGATGGTCGGAAGCGCAAGTCCTGCGCCAACAGCTGCGCCAGACTTGATCAGTCCGCGACGCGTCAAAATGAATTTCGACATTGGGTTCCTCCAAGAGTTGTCCGGCGAGCCTCCTCCGAGTCCCGCGGGTAGCTTTAACCTGTTTGAAAACGCCGACAATCTCAATGCGCCTTTAGGCTATGTTGGGCAGGTTTTGGCGATCATTGTCGCCCTGCACCCGCCAAGATGCCTGTTGCCGGGTCACGAGCCGATAAATGGCAAGTCGCACAAGACCCCGGATGTGACGCCGCCATCGCGCATTACCTCGACCCGGTCACCCGGTTTCGCCGAAACAGACACAAGCGCAAAGCCGATATTCTTCTTCATGCGCCAGGACCAGATGATGTTGGTCTGCGATCCGATTTTCGTGCCGTCCTTGTTGATGTCAAACCAGTGAAAGGCCGGTATTGTTGGCTTGTCATCATCCAGCACCACACCAAGCTGATGGCGCTTTGGACCCTCGGCATGGATCTTGCGCAGCGCAGTTATGCCCACAGTGTCATCGGGGACGTGGAGATCGACATATTTCTCCATTCTGATCTCGAACGGATTGGTCTCGTCATCGGTGTCGCCGCCCCAGGAAATCAGACCGCTTTCAACGCGCTCACAGGCATTGGGATTGCCAGGGCCGATATCGAAGGGCTGCCCGGCGTCTTTGACGATGTTCCACAGTTCAGCCCCCCGGGAGCCGTCCATCAGGTAGATTTCAAAACCACCCTGTTTGGACCAGCCGGAGCGGGCCACGGCAACGGGAATGCCGTTGATTTCGGTTTCGAGGAACCAGAAATATTTGAGCGTCCTCACCCGATCCCCGAATATCGAGGCAACTACATCCTCGGCTTTCGGCCCCTGCACCGCCAGTGGTGAAACATCCGGCTCGGTTATGGCTACGTCAAGGCCGCGCTCGGCGGCAATCGCCCTTGCCCAGAACAGTATGTTCGAATCGGCAATCGACAGCCACCAGGTGTTATCATCGCGCTTCAGCACGATCGGATCATTGATGATGGTGCCGGCGTGGTTGCAAATAGCTACATATTTTCCCTGCCCTTCCTTGCATTTGCCAAGGTCGCGGGGGCACAGCATCTGCGCCAGTAGTGCTGCGTCCGGGCCTTTCAACTGGACCTGACGCTCGCAGGCCACATCCCACATCGATACTCCGTTGATGATGCGCCAATATTCCTCTTCCGGCTTGCCATAGCCGGTGGGCATCAGCATGTGGTTGTAGGTGGTGAAACTGGTTACACCTTCATCCACGGTCGACTGGAAAAACGGCGATGGCCGTAGCCGGGCCGATGGAAATATCGCAAACATCTCAACACTCCGATTGACGCTGGCACTGCAGGGTATTGACACTGAACCGCCCCGTCCAAACAGGCACCGACCGGCAACGCCATATATTAGTTTCGTTCGCTGACCTGATACGTGGATTTGGCCAGCCATTCCGGATTGATTTCAACGCCCCAACCCGGCTCATCACTTACGCTCGCCATGCCGTCCACGATGTCATAGGGCGATCTGACAAACAATTCCTGCTGCCAGGGATAATATTCCGGACCCTCTATCGAAAATTCCAGATATTTGCC
>JAGRLM010000527.1 GCA_020441795.1 Nitratireductor sp. | reverse complement strand
TCGATGCGGCTGGCCTCGGCCAACCGGCATATCGCGCTTGGCCGGTTGACACTGATGGAACTGGGCAGTCAGGTGATCGGCCTCGCAGTGCTGATCGTGCTGGCCTGGTGGCTGCGCTCGGTCTGGGCGCTGGTGATCGGTACGCTGATCGGGGCCACGATTAAGACCGTGCTGTCGCATCGCATCTTGCCCGGGCATCGGGATCGCCTCGGTTGGAACCGCGATGCCTTCGCGGAGATCTTCCATTTCGGCAAATACATCTTCATCAGTTCCACCGCCGGATTCCTGATCAACAACGCCGACCGCGCCGTGTTGGGCAAGTTCATCACCATCGGAGAGTTGGGCGTCTACAATATCGGCTACTTCATGGCCTCGGTGCCGCTCATGGTCTGCTTCCAGCTGGGCGGGCGCGTGCTGATGCCGCTCTTCGCCAAGACCCCATCGCGCGAAGGGCCGGCCAATCGCCGCAAGATCCGCCAGGCCCGGGCATTGCTGACCGCCGGATTGATCGGCTTGGGCTTCCTCTTCGCGCTGACCGGCGAGTGGTTGATCGACGTGCTTTACGAAGCGGAGTATGCCTTGGCTGGCCCGATCATGGTTCTGCTGAGCCTGACATATCTACCAACGCTCCTTTTCAACGCTTATGGGGATCTGCTGTTGGCGGCAGGTCGGTCCAGGAGCTTCACCTTGCACAAGGTCGTTCTGGGGAGCGTACAACTCGCCGTGTTGATACTGCTGGTCCGGGAATACGGGATACTTGGCGCCACAGTTGCGCCGGGGCTGTCGGCGCTGCTGGTTTATCCGCTCACGGCCTGGCTCGTGCACCGCGAGCGAGGCTGGGATCCTTTGCTGGACCTGGGGTTCCTGATCGTCATCATTCTGGGGGCTGCAGGAGTGCTCGCCCTGCACGATAGCGCGATCGCCGAGGTGGTGCAGGGGATGATTGGCTGAGGCTCACTTGTATTCGATCAGCTGCGCCCGCTTGCGGGTCAGGCGATGCCAGCCATAGGTCAGCGCGCCTTGGGCTGCAGGAAAACTGGCCATAACCAAGAACAGAGCCGGGATCCAAGGAAAGCCGCGTCCGCGGAGACGCAGAACCTGTGCGGGATAAGCCAGCAGACCCGCCAGGGCCCAGGGCATTGCGAGCATCGCCGTGGCCAGAAGGACCAGCGGCAGAGCCAGACCCCATGCGAGCACGCTGATGAGCTCGCGCAGCTTGTGCCGCTCGGGAGAGCGCCCATGCATCGCGACCCCTTCGGCATAGGTATAGCCAGCCCTGCGTGCTCGTTGCCACCATTGGCCGAACCGGGTCATCGCGGCGTCATGCAGAGTCATCTCGGCGTCGATGCGCAGAATCTCCCACCCCTTGACGCGCAACCGCAGACACAGCTCGGGCTCTTCGCCGGCAATGAGTTCCGAGTTGAAGCCACCGACCTCGCACAGCGCTTCAATCCGAGCCAGAACATCACCACCACAGGTCTTTACCTGCCCGCAAGGCGTATTCCATTCCTCGTCGATGAGGCGGTTGTAAACCGAAGCCTCTGGGAAGCGTTCGCGCCGACGTCCACAGACCATCGCGGCCCGTGGAGAGGAAGACAGGATGTTTGTTGCCGTTTCCAGCCACCCCGGCTGCAGCACACAGTCTCCGTCGAGAAACTGAACGAACTCGACCGAATGATCTCCATCGCGCAGCCGAAAAAGGCCGGCGTTGCGGGCCCGAGCAGCAGTAAAAGAGTTACTGATATCAAGATGTACTACCTCGACCTTCGCAGCCAGCGCCAGTTCGACGCTGCCATCGGTGGAACCGCTGTCTACATATATGATTCGCGAAAAATTATCGCCCAATGAGGCCAAGCACGCACGGAGACGGTCGCCTTCGTTACGACCAATAATGATCACCGCCGGCTTCACTTTATTCTACTCTGCCAATCGGTCGGGCCGGAACTCCGCCAACGGTGATGCCTGGAGGAACGTCTGCAACAACCACAGCATTGGCACCGATCCGGGCGCCGTCGCCGATTTGCACAGCCCCGATAATCACTGCTCCGGCTCCGATATCAACACGGTCTCCTATGATTGGCCGGGCCTGATCCTCGCTGGTTCTCGCAATACCAAAGGTGGTATTCTGCCGAATGGTTACATCGTTTCCAATGGTATGAGCAACGAGGATCATTCCACCGAAATGATCAATCCGAACGCGTCGCCCAACCCGCACAGTGTATGGCAACATGATGCCTCCAAACCATTGGCAGAACTTAAACATCACAAAATAGATCGCAGTGAGCGGCGCTCGCAAAATGCGTGGCTGAACAGCCATGCGCCAATTGCCAAAACGATGCCAGAATAACGTCCAGAAACCTTGCGAGAAAAGGTCCGCGTCATTGGTGCGGAAATCTTCCGCAACCAGTGCCCAGAACCCGATACCCCCGGGGTTACAATTGCTGGTTCCAAGATTTCTGGATAAGCGCTGTCCTTCTTTAATCGATACCATTATTTTTATCCAATCGCATTGTAATTGGTGATTGACCTCTCAATAGTGGGACCGCTGCGTTACGCCAGAAATCGGA
>JAGRLM010000065.1:9776-15883 GCA_020441795.1 Nitratireductor sp. | reverse complement strand
ATCGACTATGCGGCGGGCCGCATCACCTATGAAGGTGCGGACAAGATCATTGCCCATATTCAAGAAAACGGCTGGAAATGTGAATGGCTGATCGAAACGCATGTTCACGCCGATCACCTTTCGGGAGCGCCCTATATCCAGTCGAAACTTGGTGGAAAGCTCGGGATCGGTGAAAACATCACCGTGGTGCAGGACACTTTCGGCAAGGTCTTCAACGAAGGAACCGAATTCCAGAGGGACGGTTCGCAGTTCGACCGGTTGTTCAAGGATGGCGACAGCTACAAGATTGGCAATCTGACGGTGAATGTGCTGCATACGCCTGGCCATACACCAGCCTGCATGACGCATGTTGCAGGCGATGCAGCCTTTGTCGGTGACACGCTCTTCATGCCGGATGGCGGTTCGGCGCGTGCCGATTTCCCCGGTGGTGATGCGCGCACGCTTTACAAATCAATCCAGAGAGTGCTTTCGCTGCCAGCCGAAACGCGGATGTTCATGTGCCACGACTATGGTCCGAATGGCCGCGAGATCCAGTGGGAAACAACGGTGGGCGAGGAGCGGGCGCACAATATCCACGTACGCGACGGAATTTCCGAAGACGAGTTCGTGAAGATGCGTGAGACCCGCGATGCGACGCTGGACATGCCTAAGCTGATCATTCCGTCGCTGCAGGTAAACATGCGCGCGGGGAAGCTTCCGCCCAAGGACAAGGACGGCAAGGTGTTTCTCAAGGTTCCGGTCAACGGGCTGTAATTCGCCGACGGGTCCGGCAATGCGTTGCGCCAGGGTGGCGCAGCCCTTTTCCCAATGGAGTGTGTGATGGGATATACATTGATTGCAAAAGGCTTTTCGGTTTCGCCGCAAATTTCGGCCAGCGAAGTCAAGGCGATTGCGGATGCAGGCTTCAAGAGCATCATCTGCAACCGTCCGGATGCCGAACAGGGCGCCATACCGCATGGGCAGATCGAGGCACAGGCAAAGGCAGCCGGTCTGGAATTCCGTTATATCCCGGTCATCAGCGGTGGCCTGACGCGGGAGAATGCCGTGGACATGGCAGCAGCACTTCGCGAACTGCCGCAGCCGGTGCTGGCCTATTGCCGGTCGGGCGCACGCTCGTCGAATCTCTACATGGTGGCACAGCAGGTCGGCTGACGAAAACACAGACAGGCGGTGGCCGACAGGCCTCCGTCTCATGTCGGCAAATGCCGACGCAACTGCGGTCATGCGCGATGCTGTGAGGCCTCCCTCCCTCATCCTTGCTGCGCGCGCATGACCGGTTGTTTTCATGAAAGGAAAACCCATGACACTTCGTATTGGCGATATCGCACCAGACTTCACGGCGGAAACCACCAATGGAACGATCAGGCTTCACGAATTCATCGGCGACAGTTGGGTGTTCTTTTTCAGCCATCCTGCCGATTTCACCCCGGTTTGCACCACCGAAATGGGCCGTACGGCGCAATTGGCCAGCGAGTTCGAAAAGCGCAACACCAAGCCGCTTGGCCTTTCAACCGATACTGTTGGTGAACACATCCAGTGGATCAGGGATGTCAATGAAACGCAGCACACCAATCTGACCTTCCCGATCATTGCCGATCCAGATTTCGCGGTGGCAAAGCTCTATGGAATGATCCATCCCGGCGAGAGCGAAACGGCACCGGTGCGCTCGGTATTCATCATTGATCCGAACAAGAAGATACGGCTTACCATGACCTATCCGATGACCATCGGGCGCAATTTCGATGAGATATTGCGGGTCATTGATGCGTTGCAGACCTCGGATGCGAAGAAGGTGGCAATGCCTGCTGACTGGCGCCCCGGGGCCGATGTCATAATCCCGCTTTCGGTGTCGTCGGAAGAGGCGAAGACAGCCTATCCGCAGGGCTTCCAGGAACTGAAGCCCTATTTGAGGATGACAAAGATCGTCTGATCTGGCACAAATGGAACGTGATTTCCCCACAGGGGCGGCATGGGTCCGTTCGGCTGCTGCCGGGCGGGCCCTTGTTTTTTGTCGTCATGGCGCCGCTCTCGGGTGCTGACCCGGAATGGAGAGGGTAATGCGCGTTGTGATTTTCCTGATATTGCTCATGGCGCTTGCAGCACCTGCCTTTGCCAGCGAGCCTGGCTACTTCAAAGTCAGTGGTGTTGCAGCAGGGGATGTGCTGAACATCCGGGCAGCGCCCGATCCAAAGGCGGAAACCATCGGCGAATTCCAGCCGGAGACGGTGGCGATCGAGGTGCTGGAGGTGGTCAGCACCGGCGTTGGCGAATGGGGAAGGGTGCTTGCCGCCGACACGGATGGCTGGGTGTCGATGAAGTTCCTCGAAACCTTTACCGTCACCTATATTCCGGGAACCGAACTGCCCTCAGGGCTGCAATGCAGCGGAACCGAACCGTTCTGGGACAGCGTATTGAGCGATGGCAATTTGTCGTTTTCCGCCATCGACCAGAGCGAGGAAAGCCAGCCACTGGTTTCGGCAGTTACCACGCTTGGACGGCAGTATCGCTATGCACTGGTGTCCGAAAGTGGCAGCAAGCGAATGACTGCGATCATCGCCCAGGACCATGAATGTTCGGACGGCATGTCCGACCGGCGTTATCGCTGGCGCATCGATCTTCTGCGCGAGGATGGTGCGGGCACCGCCATGCCGGTTGCCTATGAGGGGTGTTGCAGGCTGCCTGCACGTTGAGCGTCCCGCGAGCACCAATGCGACAATGCGCCGTGGTGGGATTCCGGTGTCCTGCCACATATTAGCAGGAACGAATATAGAAGGACTGCCAGCCATGTTTGACGGAATTGACGCCACCCTTCTTGCCCGGATGCAATTTGCCTTTACCGTCTCGTTCCATATCATCTTCCCTGCATTCTCGATCGGCCTTGCAAGTTATCTGGCAGTGCTGGAGGGCCTGCATCTGGCGACCGGCAAGGCGGTGTATCTGCGGCTTTTCGACTACTGGAAAAAGATATTTGCGGTAGCCTTCGGCATGGGCGTGGTCTCGGGCATTGTCATGTCCTACCAGTTCGGCACCAACTGGAGCGTATTCTCCGACAAGGCTGGCCCGGTCATCGGCCCCCTGATGGGTTATGAAGTGCTGACGGCGTTCTTCCTCGAAGCCGGCTTTCTCGGTGTCATGCTTTTCGGCCGCAGCCGTGTTGGCCCCGGCCTGCACTTCCTTGCAACCGCGATGGTAGCGTTTGGAACACTGCTTTCAGCGACCTGGATTCTGGCCGTCAATTCCTGGATGCAGACACCGCAGGGCTTCTCCATCAACGAGGCAGGGCAATTCGTCCCCGAGGACTGGTGGGCGATCATCTTCAATCCATCCTTTCCCTACCGGCTGGTGCATATGGTGCTGGCTGCCTATCTGACCACTGCCTTTGCGGTGGGTGCGGTTGGTGCCTGGCACCTTTTGCGCAACCGGGCCGATGGCAAGCCGCAGCCGGCTGCATTGGTGATGTTCTCGATGGCAATGTGGATGGCCGCGCTGGTCAGCCCTCTGCAGATCGTAGCCGGGGATTTTCACGGGCTCAACACGCTTGAGCACCAACCGGCAAAGATCGCGGCCATGGAAGGGCATTACGAAACACAGAAGGGAGCGCCGCTGATCCTGTTTGGCATGCCGGACAACGATGCAGGCGAAACGCGCTACAAGATCGAAATTCCCAAGCTCGGCTCGCTTATCCTCACGCATGAGCTGGATGGTGAAATAAAGGGCCTCAAGGCATTTCCGCGGGAGCATTGGCCGCCAACACCGATCGTGTTCTGGTCGTTCCGGGTAATGGTCGGCCTCGGCTTTGTCATGCTTGGCATCGGCATCTGGAGCCTTTGGGCCAGATATCGCGGCACACTTGCTACCAATACCTTGCTGCATCGCGCGGCAATTGCAGCGGGGCCTGCAGGCTTCGTGGCGGTGCTGGCGGGCTGGATCACGACAGAGGTAGGTCGCCAGCCATGGACGGTTTATGGCCACCTTACGACAGCGGAATCGGTTTCCCCGATTGCGGCACCTGCCGTGGGCTGGTCACTGGTGGCATTCGTGATTGTGTATTTCGCAGTGTTCGGGGCAGGGGCATTCTATATCCTGCGCCTTGCATCAAAATCACCTGACATTCACGACACAAGCCATGACGATGAAAACGGGCCGCAGCGCGCTGGTGGCATCATGCCCGGTCCTTTCATGGAAGCAGCAAGCAGAGAGAGGGCGGGAGAATGATGGGTCTGGAACTTTCCTTCATCTGGGCCGGGCTCATCGCCTTTGCGGTGCTTGCCTATGTGATCCTAGATGGCTTCGACCTGGGTGTCGGTATCCTGTTTCCGTTCAACAGCGAAACGCGGGACCGCGATGTGATGATGAATTCGGTTGCCCCCGTATGGGACGGCAATGAGACCTGGCTGGTGCTTGGCGGTGGCGGATTGTTTGCCGTGTTCCCGCTTGCCTATGCGACCGTCATGCCGGCACTGTATGTGCCGATCATCGCAATGTTGCTGGGTCTGGTTTTCCGTGGCGTGGCCTTCGAATTCCGGTGGCGCACGAAGCGCGCGAAATTCGTCTGGGACTGGGCGTTCAGCGCCGGTTCCACTGTTGCTGCCCTGATGCAGGGCATTGCATTGGGTGCACTCGTGCAGGGTATCCATATCGAAGATCGCGCCTATGCCGGTGGCTGGTGGGACTGGCTCACGCCATTCTCAGTGCTTGCCGGTATTGGCGTTGTATTCGGATATGCGCTGCTGGGCTCGACCTGGCTGGTCATGAAGACCGACGGAGCACTTCAGGTCAGGGCACGCAGATTTGCCTGGATCACCGGCATTGCCACCCTGGTGCTGATTGCAGCGGTATCGCTCTGGACGCCGTTCCTGGATCCGGTCTATTTCGAACGCTGGTTCACCTTCCCGGCAGCCAATTATTCGCTGGCGGTTCCGTTCCTGATTGCCGGTAGCGCGTGGATGCTGTTTACCGGCCTTTCCGACAACAAGGACGCGCAACCTTTCCTCTCGGCTTTGGCGATCTTCGTCTTCAGTTTCGTGGGCATTGGAATCAGCTTTTATCCGCATATCGTGCCGCCATCACTGACGATTGCAGAAGCTGCTGCTCCTGACAGCAGCCTTGCATTCCTGCTGGTGGGTGCCGCGGTGCTGGTGCCGGTAATCCTTGCCTATACGGCCTATTCCTACTGGGTGTTTCGCGGCAAGGTCGATCCGTCGGAAGGATATCACTGATGGCGATGCATCCGTGGTTGCAGAGGATCGGCTGGTTCTTGCTGTTGTGGGTCGCGGGTGTGTTGGCAGTGGGCGCGGTTGCCTATGTCCTAAGGCTGGTGCTGATCGGTTGAGGCATCAGGCCTTCGACAGATTGGCCATGGCATGAATTGCAGCCTCGTCCGACCCCAATGCCTGCATGACGGTTGCAGCAATGCCACGCGCATCAAGGCCGGCATCTGCCAGCATCACGGCTGGTGATGCCTGTTCGACATAGCGGTCGGGCATGAATAGCGAGCGAAATTTCAGCTTGCCGTCGAGCATGCCGTTGGACGCCAGGAATTGCGCGACATGCGAACCGAAGCCACCGATCGAACCTTCCTCGACGGTGACGAGGACCGCATGGTCGCGCGCAAGCCGTGTGATGAGTTCGGTGTCGAGCGGCTTGGCAAAGCGGGCATCGGCCACGGTGGTTGAAAGACCGGCTGCTTCCAGGTCTTCGGCTGCCAACAGGCAATCGGCAAGCCGGGTGCCCAACGAAAGCAATGCAATCCTGGTTCCTTCGCGGACTATGCGTCCCTTGCCGATCTCCAGCAGCTTGCCGCGTTCCGGCATCTCGATGCCAACGCCTTCGCCGCGTGGATAGCGAAAGGCTATCGGGCCATCGTCATAGGCGGCCGCGGTGCGCACCATGTGCTTGAGTTCGGCCTCGTCAGCAGCAGCCATCACCACGAAGCCGGGCAGGGTCGCCAGATAGGTGATGTCGAAAGCTCCCGCATGGGTCGGGCCATCCGCACCGACAAAGCCGGCGCGGTCAATCGGAAAGCGAACCGGCAGGGATTGCAGCGAAATATCGTGAACGACCTGGTCATAGGCCCGCTGCAGGAATGTCGAGTAGATCGCGCAAAA
>JAGRLM010000065.1:0-9688 GCA_020441795.1 Nitratireductor sp. | reverse complement strand
ACTTCGCCAAACAGGTCAATACCGGTGCCTGACGGCATCGCGGCGGTGATGGCGACAATGTCCTTGTCTTCCTGCGCTTCACGAATGAGCGATTGGCCAAATACCTTCGTGTAGCTTGGCGCATTGGGAGTGGCGGTTGCCTGCTTGCCGGAAATGACGTCGAACTTGTTGACGCCGTGATATTTGTCGGCGGACGCCTCGGCAGGCGCATAGCCCTTGCCCTTGCGGGTGATGCAGTGGATCAGCACCGGACCCTTGGCGTTGTCGCGAACATTTCTGAGCACTGGAACCAGGGTGGAAAGGTCATGTCCGTCTATCGGGCCGATATGGTAGAACCCCATTTCCTCGAACAGGGTTCCGCCGGTGACATAACCGCGGGCATGTTCGACGGCCCGGGTGATTGCCCGGTCCACCGTCTTGCCGAGATAGGCTGTCATCTTCTTGCCGAGTTCGCGGATGCCCATATAGGTGCGCCCGGTCGCAAGGCGTGCCAGATATGCGCTCATTGCGCCGGTGGGTGGTGCAATCGACATGTCATTGTCGTTGAGAATGACGATCAGGCGGGCATCCAGCGCACCGGCATTGTTGAGCGCTTCATATGCCATGCCCGCCGACATGGCACCATCGCCGATCACGGCAATCACATTGCGCTTGATGCCTGAATGTTCGCTGGCAACAGCCATGCCAAGGCCTGCCGAAATCGATGTGGATGAATGCGCCGCGCCAAACGGGTCATATTCGCTTTCCGCACGACGGGTGAAACCGGACAACCCGTCCTTCTGGCGCAAAGTGCGGATGCGGTCGCGCCTGCCGGTCAGGATCTTGTGCGGATAGCATTGATGGCCAACATCCCAGATCAGCCGGTCATGTGGCGTGTTGAAGACGTTGTGGATGGCGACCGTCAGTTCCACAACGCCAAGGCCTGCGCCCAGATGCCCACCGGTCTGCGAGACGGCGTCGATCATTTCGGCGCGAACTTCATCGGCCAGTTGCGGAAGACTGGAATCGGGCAACTTGCGCACATCAGCGGGGATGTGGACAGTGTCGAGCAGCGGCGTTTGTGGTTTCATTCCTGTTTCCCTGGCCGGCCCATCATCCCTGCATGTCTATCCTGTTTTAGCCCGGATTGCGACGTTGGCAAGGCTGAGTTGACCGGGTTGACCCCGGTATGGACCTAATTGATCAATGTCTTGAGGTCAAAGTCCGGATTTTCGGCCTGGTCCGGTGTTGCATTGCGCCCGAGTTCCAGGAGTTTCTTGCCAAACATGTAGGCGCGCGAATCATTCATGGCATCAACGGCAAGGAGTTTTTCCCCCGCAAAATACCAAACGGATCGCGAACCATCGCGGCTGCCGGGCCTGTTTACAGTCCGGTCATAGCCCATGTTCAAACCGGCGATCTGCAGTTTGACGTCATACTGGTCCGACCAGAACCACGGAACGGGCTGATAGATGACATCCTTGCCCACAACGGTGTGCGCTGCGGCCTCTGCCTGCTCGATGGCGTTCTGTACCGATTCCAGCCGCAAGCGGGTGCCGTTGAAAACAAAACTTGCGCAATCGCCTGCTGCCAGGATCGAAGGTTCGGAAGTCCGGCCCTGATTGTCGACTTCGATGCCGTTGCCGACTGCGAGCCCTGCGCTGCTGGCGAGTTCACTGTTGGGGATGACGCCGATGCCGACCAGAACGAAATCGGTTTCGATGACCGAACCGTCGGCAAATTCGGCATGGGTCACATGCCCGTTTTCACCGACAAGTCGCATGAGCGAAGCATTTTCCATGATGGTGACGCCATGCGACTGGTGCAGCCGTCGAAAATAATCGCTGGTTGCCGGTGAGGCTACGCGCTGCAGAATGCGGTCTGCCATCTCCGCCACATGCACGATGAGGCCGAGGGTCGCGGCAACTGCAGCCGCCTCAAGTCCGATATAACCACCGCCAACAATCAAAAGGCGCTTGCCCGGCTTGAAATGCGCGGCCATGCCGTCGGCATCGGCAAGGCTGCGCAACACATATACGCCCTCAAGATCGCCACCAGCTGCAGCAGCAAGCCGGCGCGGGGTGGCGCCGGTTGCAATCAGCACATGCGAATAATTGATCATGGAGCCATCGGACAGCGCAACGGTGTTCTCCGAAGGCGATATTCCGGTCGCGGAAATCGGAAAGCGGCAGGTGATGCGGTGCTCGTCATACCAGGATTGCGGGCGCAGCAGCAGGCGGTCCAGCGACATTTCACCGGTCATGTATTTTTTCGACAGCGGCGGGCGCTGGTAGGGCAGGACGGGTTCATTTCCGATCATGGTAATGTGGCAGCTGTCATCGAGTTCGCGCAGCTTTGAACAGAATGCGGCGGCCGCCTGTCCGGCGCCAATTACCACAACATTGCGGGGTGAATTCATCAAGGCCTCTCCATTTGGCATCTGCTTGCCCGAAAGCGAGATTGACATTTAGACGGCGCGGGCCAAAAACCAAATGCCAAAAGCACCCATTGCAGAGGAAAAGCGCCCAAAATGCAGCATGACCAGAATCCGAAACCGACCGAGTTGCGGGTTTCGAAGGACAAGCGTGAATTGACCATAGGCTTTGCCAATGGCGACCGGTTCACCATTCCGGCTGAATTGTTGCGGGTTCAATCGCCCTCCGCCGAAGTGCAGGGCCATTCTCCCGAGCAGCGAAAGCTTATTTTCGGCAAGCGCAATGTCGAAATCCTGCAAATTCTGCCGACCGGGAATTATGCCGTGCGCATCGTCTTCGATGACATGCATGACACGGGCATCTTCACCTGGAGTTATCTGCACGAGATGGGCAGTGATGTGAATGGACGAATGGCCGCCTATGAAGCGGAACTCAAGGAAAAGGGCTTGAAACGCGAGCGGTGACAGGGCGCACTGCCATGTGATTCCACTTGAAAAAAATACGTATGTATGGTTTTTTATCGGGATGGAACAAGTTGTTGCGAATAACGAGCGTCAGGTAACGCCGCAAAAGCAGGCGGCCAAGAGTAAGCGCATGCGTGGCGCGATTCTCGATGAGGCTGTGGGGCGGCTCGCCGAGCTTGGTTATCACGCGACCTCGATCAAGAAGATTGCCGCGGAGGGCGGCTTTTCCATTGGCGCATTGCAGCATCACTTTCCATCCAAGGAAGAACTGATGGTTGCCGTGGTCGAGACGGCGCTGGAACGCGCCGAGCGCTATGTCATGCGATTTGTCGAGCGGGGCAGGGCAAGCCTCGGCTCGATGATCGAGGCAAGCTGGGACGAGCAGATCAGCTCGCCCTGGTACAAGGCCATGCTTGAGATATTCGTGGCAGCAAGAACCGACGAGGCCTTGCGGGCGCGGGTTGCTCCCGCAATCGAGCGCTATTCGCGTGAGACGGAGGCACGACTTTCCGCGCTGCTGGCACCGGATGCAGGGAGCGACAAGGCTGCATTCCTGCTGACGGTTTCGCGCTGCATGCTGGGCGGTTTCATGGTGCAGGATGCGCTCGCAATGCCGCGTGCAGAAATTTCCGCCTTTATCCGGCGATGGGCAGATTTCCTTGACGAGAATTTGAGGGACGGCCGTGGAGGCGACAGGAATGGCTGATGGATATCGCTCGGTTTTCAGGCCGGGTCTGTATGATGGCAAGACGGTAATTGTTACCGGTAGCGGCAGTGGCATCGGGCGCTGCAGTGCGCATGAACTTGCCAGCCTTGGTGCGCATGTGGTGTTGACCGGGCGCAAAATCGAGAAACTCGAAACTGTTGCCAACGAGATTGCCAGCGATGGCGGCAGTGTTTCCTTTCACGCCTTTGACATTCGCGACGAGGATGCCGTCAGGGCTGCAATCGGTGACATCGTGGAAACACGTGGGCGCATAGACGGGCTTTTCAACAATGCGGGCGGGCAATTCCCCGCGCCAGCATTCGCAATTTCCAAGCGCGGTTTCGAGGCGGTTGTTTCAACCAATCTCACCGGCACCTTCCTGATGATGCGGGAGGTGTTCAACCAGTCCATGCGCGAGCATGGCGGTGCCATCGTCAACATGTCGGCCGAGATCACCGGAGGGCTTGCCGGCATGGCACATTCCGGTGCTGCCCGGGCCGGTGTCGAGAACCTGACCAAATCCACCGCGTTCGAATGGGCGGGGCAGGGTGTGCGGGTCAATTGCGTTGCGCCGGGCTGGATCGCCTCATCGGGAATGGACACCTATGATGGTGCCATGAAAACCCTGATCCCGAAACTGAAGAATTCCGTTCCGCTGGGGCGGATGGGGGTTGAGGCCGAGGTCAGTGCCGCGATTGTGTTTCTGCTGTCACCGGCGGCTGCCTATATCACTGGCGTCACCATGCAGATCAATGGTGGAACATCGCTCGGCTCGCCGCTTTTCCCGATTGCGCATGAACGCGAATGCCCCGCATTTGACGGGTTTCACCGTGCAGTGACACCAAGGGTGCTGGGAGGTGAAGGCGAATGATCCCGGTGCTTGAAACTCGCCTCATCGCACGATCCGAAGCGGCAAATGCCAACCGCGAAGCCATGTTGCAAAAACTTGGGGAAGTGCGGGCACTGGAAGAAAAGGTCAGGCAGAATTCGGGCAAGGCGCGGGAGAAATTCGAAAAGCGGGGGCAATTGCTGCCACGCGAAAGGGTGGAGCGCCTTCTCGACAAGGGATCGCCATTTCTCGAATTGTCGACGCTTGCCGGCTACAAGATGCATGACGACGATGGCGGTCGCAACATCATGGGTGGAGGTCTTGTCACTGGAGTGGGCATGGTCGCGGGCAAGGCTTGTGTTATCTCCGCCAGCGATTCCGCCATCAAGGGCGGCACCATTTCTCCCATGGGTGTGAAGAAGGGATTGCGGGTTCACGAGATTGCCTTCGAGAACAGGCTGCCAGTGATTTATCTGGTCGAAAGCGGTGGCGCTAACCTGCTCTATCAGGCGGAGATGTTTGTCGAAGGCGGGCGATCCTTCGCCAATCAGGCGCGGTTGTCTGCAGCCGGAATCCCGCAAATCGCCGTGGTACACGGATCGTCTACTGCCGGCGGAGCCTATCTTCCCGGATTGTCGGATTATGTCGTGCTGGTTCGGGAGCGCTCGAAGATATTTCTTGCAGGTCCGCCGCTTGTGAAAGCAGCGATTGGCGAAGACACGACGGACGAGGAACTGGGCGGCGCACAATTGCACGGCACGGTTACCGGACTGGGCGAGCATGTGGCGGACAATGATGGCGAGGCAATTCTGTATGCGCGGGCGATCATGGAGATGCTGGAATGGCAGCGTTTCGATGGTAATGTGGAAGGCGAAGCGCCATTGCATGACATCGAGGATCTGCTGGCTGTGGTCAGCGCTGATGATCGCACACCCTATGATATCCGCGAGGTGATTGCGCGCATCACGGATGGTTCGCGCTTTCTGGAATTCAAGTCCGGCTATTCCCCGGAAACCGTATGTGGCCATGCCATGATTGGCGGCATGCGGGTTGGCGTTCTGGGCAATAATGGCGCCATCATGCCGACGGGTTCGGTCAAGGCCGCGCAATTCATCCAGCTCTGCGACCAGGCCGGAACGCCGCTCGTCTTCCTGCAAAACACGACCGGCTACATGGTAGGTTCGCAGGCAGAGCGCGACGGTGCGATCAAGCATGGATCAAAAATGATCCAGGCGGTGGCCAATGCGCGTGTGCCCAAATTCACAATCATAGTTGGCGGCTCCTATGGCGCAGGCAATTACGGGATGTGCGGGCGCGGGTTTTCACCGCGTTTCATCTTTGCATGGCCAAGTGCGCGTACTGCCGTGATGGGCGGTGAACAGGCGGCGCGGGTCATGGAGACGATCACGCGCGCCAAATATGCGCGCATGGGCCAGACCCTTGACGAAGACGCGCTGAAGCAGATGTCAGGTTCCATTCGTGCGCGCATGGATATCGAATCAACCGCGCTTTATGGCACGGCGCGGCTTTGGGATGACGGGATCATCGATCCGCGCGACACCCGCAGAATTTTGACGCTGTGCCTGCAACTGGCATCACAGGCAGACCGACAGGCACTCAGGCCGAATGCGTTCGGCATTGCAAGAATGTAACGGGAGGAAACCCATGCTCTTTACCGCCGAACACAAGCAGTTGCGCCAGACTGTGGCGAAATTCGTCCAGTCGGAAATCAACCCTTATGTCGATGAATGGGAGGCAGCGGAAGAATTTCCCTCGCATGAGGTTTTCAAGAAGCTGGGCAATCTCGGACTGCTCGGCATCAAATACGACACCGAGCATGGTGGCCTCGGACTGGATTTTTCCTATTCGATGGTGATGGCGGAAGAACTGGGCGCGATCGATTGCGGTGGCGTTCCCATGGCGATTGGCGTTCACACCGATATGTGCACGCCCGCGATGAACCGCTTCGGCTCTGATCATGTGAAGCGGAATTTCCTGGCGCCCGCCATTGCAGGTGATGCGGTTGGATGCCTCGGGGTTTCGGAGCCGGGAGGTGGCTCGGATGTCGCTGCGGTAAAGACGGTGGCGCGCAAGGACGGCGGTGATTTTGTCATTTCAGGCACCAAGATGTGGATCACCAATGGCATGAAGGCGGACTGGTGTTGCCTGCTCGCCAATACATCCGAAGGCAAGCCGCACCAGAACAAGTCACTGATCGCAGTGCCGATGGATGCCAAGGGCATTTCCCGCCAGAAGATCAAGAAGATCGGCATGAACTCGTCCGATACGGCGCAATTGTTTTTCGATGAGGTACGTGTGCCGCAGGAAAATCTGATCGGCCAGGAAGGCATGGGCTTCACGATGCAGATGCTGCAATTCCAGGAGGAGCGGCTCTGGGGGGCGATGAATTCGCTGAAGATGCTCGACCGTTTGATCGACGTAACGATTGACTATACCCGCGAGCGCAATGCCTTCGGCAAGGCCGTTCTCGACAATCAGGTCGTGCATTTCCGGCTGGCGGAACTGCGCACCGAGGTCGAGGCATTGCGGGCGCTGACCTGGAGCGCGGTGGAATTGTATGTGTCGGGCAAGGATGTCACCAAGCTCGCGTCCATGGCAAAACTGAAATGCGGCAGGCTTTGCCGTGAAGTTGCGGATAGCTGCCTGCAATATTGGGGTGGCATGGGCTTCACCTGGGACAATCCGGTAAGCCGTGCATTTCGCGACGGACGTCTCGTCTCCATTGGTGGCGGGGCTGACGAGATCATGCTTGGCATCATCTGCAAGCTCGAGGGAACATTGCCGGGAACCTCCAACAAGGCACGCAAGGCATGAACAATTCCGGGCATTCAACGATCAGGGCGGAACGCGATGGCGCGGTTCTGACACTTGTTCTCGACCGGCCACAGCTTCGCAATGCGATGTCACTGTTGATGGTTCGTGAACTCGAGGAAGCACTGGTGGAGGCCGAAACCTCCGGGAACATCCGGGTTATCGTTGTCAGGGGCGAAGGTGGGCACTTCTGCTCGGGCGGCGATATTTCCGACATGGCAAAGGCCCGCTCGCAACAGGGCGGCCAGGGTGATGATCCCATAGCGCGTGTCAGTGCAGCCTTTGGCACGATGTGCGCGAAATTTGCCGCCTGTGACCTTGCCATCATCACAGTAGTCGAAGGTGTCGCAATGGGCGGAGGCTTCGGTCTTGCCTGTGTCAGCGACGTCTGTATTGCCGGGCAAACAGCGCGCTTCGGCCTGCCGGAAACGCGGCTTGGCGTCGTGCCTGCCCAGATTGCGCCTTTCCTGGTGGAGAGGCTTGGTTACTCGAAGGCGAAACTGCTCGCTGTACTTGGCGGCAATATCCATGCCGATGAAGCGCTTCGACTTGGACTGGTGCATGAAGTTGCCGATGATGTCGATGCAGCGCTGAATTCCGCGATCGGTTCGATCCTTGCCTGCGCGCCGGGTGCCATTGCAGCAACGAAGCAATTGCTGCGCAAGGCGAGGTTTGTCGAACCTGTGCAGATGATAGCAGAAGCCGCGTCGGTTTTTTCCAGCGCTGTCAATGGCGCGGAAGGCAGCGAGGGAACCATGGCCTTCCTGCAAAAGCGCAAACCGCATTGGCATCCGCAGGAGAAGGGCTAATGAAAGCGATCAGCAAATTGTTGATTGCCAATCGTGGCGAGATCGCCTGCCGCATTGCCCGCACGGCACGGCGGATGGGGATTTCGACTGTTGCCATCTATAGCGAGGCCGACCGCCATGCGCTGCATGTGCAGGCCTGTGACGAGGCGATATTCGTGGGTCCTGCGGCAGCCGGACAGTCCTATCTCAACGGGCAAGCGATAATTGCGGCTGCAAGTTCCTGTGGAGCCGATGCCGTTCATCCGGGATACGGGTTTCTTTCGGAAAATGCCGAATTTGCCGCAATGAGCGGTGATGCGGGTCTGGTCTTTGTCGGGCCGTCGCCTGAGGCGATTTCGACCATGGGTGACAAGGCCGAGGCGAAGGCCGTGATGCAAAGGGCCGGGGTGCCGGTGGTACCGGGCTACAGTGGCAAGACGCAAGATGACAAGACGCTTGCAGCAGAGGGGGAAAAGATCGGCTATCCGTTGCTGATCAAGGCAGTCGCTGGCGGTGGCGGACGGGGAATGCGGATCGTGCGCAGTGCTGCGGAATTTGCGCCAGCCCTTGCCTCGGCGCGGCGCGAGGCGCTGTCGGCTTTTGGAAACGGTGATGTGCTGCTGGAGAAGCTCGTCGAGAATGGTCGTCATATCGAGGTGCAGGTCTTTGGCGACAGCCATGGCAATGTGGTTCACCTGTTCGAAAGGGATTGTTCGGCACAGCGCCGCCACCAGAAAATCATCGAGGAAGCGCCATCGCCATTCGTGGATGAAGCGCTTCGCGAAAGGCTGGGCGCATGGGCAGTCTCGGCTGCGAGCGCGGTTTCCTATGAGGGGGCGGGAACGGTTGAATTCATTGTCGACGAGTCCGGCAACGCGTATTTCCTGGAGATGAATACTCGCCTTCAGGTCGAGCATCCGGTAACCGAAATGATTACCGGGCTTGACCTCGTCGAATGGCAGTTGCGCGTCGCGCGCGGCGAGGCGCTGCCTTTGCGCCAGTCTGAAATCACGATGTGCGGACATGCCATCGAGGCGCGGCTTTATGCCGAGGATCCCGACAACGGCTTCATGCCCCAGTCCGGTCTGATCACGCATTTCGAACCCGGTCCGTCCGGGCGCGCCATCAGGGTGGATAGCGGTGTTGTGACAGGCAGCATGGTGCCGCCCGACTATGATGCGATGGTGGCCAAGTTCATTGTGCAAGGAGCGGACCGGGCCGAGGCCATTGCGCTCTTGCAACGGTTGATTGCCGATACGCCGCTTTTCGGAATCAGGACCAATTCCGGTTTCCTGATGCGGCTTGTTGGTAGCGATGCGTTTCGCAAGGGCGAGATGACGACGCGGATGATAGACGACTGGATCGGTTCAGGTGGAAGTCCCGTTCATGCCGCCAGTGTCACGGATCATGATTTCGCGCTTGCTGCCATCATCTCGGCACTCAATCCCGGTGGCGACTGGTTCCGCTCGAGCGGGGTGGCCGAGACCGGTATTGAACTGCAACGGGGCGAGGAGCGGTGCAAGGTATTGTTGCGGTTCGAGCGTGGCCGGCTGGTTCTGGCAAAAGTTGGCGATGATGCGATTGCCATAGACGGTGCGACTTCCGATGGTTCGGTGCTGGCGCTCAACCAGCAGGGCCGGACAGTGAAATATGCC
>JAGRLM010000064.1:5600-14878 GCA_020441795.1 Nitratireductor sp. | reverse complement strand
GCCGCTGATGGTCGAGATGGCGGATATCCGCTCGAAAGCCAATCCGCATGAAATCCTGCTGGTGGCCGACTCGCTGACCGGGCAGGACGCGGTCAATCTCGCGCAGAATTTCGACAGCCGCGTTGGAATAACCGGCATCGTGCTTACCCGTATCGACGGCGATGGCCGTGGCGGCGCGGCGCTTTCCATGCGGGCGGTTACCGGCAAGCCGATCAAGCTGATCGGTACCGGCGAGAAGATGGACGCGCTGGAGGATTTTCATCCTGCGCGTATTGCTGACCGAATTCTCGGCATGGGCGATATCGTTTCGCTCGTTGAAAAGGCAGCGCAGACCATTGACGCGGAAAAAGCTGCGGCCATGGCCAAGCGGATGCAGAAGGGCGAGTTCGATCTCAACGATCTGTCCGAGCAGCTGAAGCAGATGCAGAATCTCGGCGGCATGGGTGGCATCATGGGAATGCTTCCCGGCATCGGCAAGATGAAGAAACAGATCGAGTCAGCCGGCCTTGACGACAAGATGTTCAAGCGCCAGCAGGCGATCATTTCGTCAATGACGAAGCAGGAACGTCGGGCACCGAAGGTTCTCAATGCCAAGCGCAAGCAGCGTGTTGCCACCGGCTCGGGAACCTCGGTTCAGGAAATCAACAAGCTGCTGAAGATGCATCTTCAAATGTCCGACATGATGAAGAAGATGGGTCGCCAGAAAGGCGGGCTCATGGGTGGCATGGGCAGCCTGATGGGCGGCATGGGCGGCATTGGCAAGATGATGGGCAGCGGCGGCATGCCAGACCTGTCGAAAATGGAACCGGCTGAACTCGAACGTCTGGCAAAGCAGATGGGTGCCGGTGGTGCAAATGGTTTGCCGGGCGGAATGCCGAAGCTGCCGGGTGGTCTTCCCGGGGGGCTTCCGAGCGGTCTGGGCGGCCTGCCAGGCTTTGGCAAGAAGAAGTGAGCCGAACCATGACAGTCAATCCCATGGACGAATTGAAGAATTTCCGCGCATCCATCGACAATCTCGATGCTGCGCTCATTCACATTCTTGCCGAGCGGTTTCGCATCACCAAGGCGGTGGGCGAACTCAAGGCAAGGCACGAACTTCCCCCGGCCGACCCGGAACGGGAGAAAAGACAGGTCGAGCGGCTTCGCGCATTGGCGCAGCAAGCCGATCTTGATCCCGACTTTGCGGAGAAGCTCCTGAATTTCATCATTCGGGAAGTGATCCGTCACCATGAACAGGCGCGCAGCTAGGGGCGTTCCCCCGGCCCGGCCAATCGCAATCAAAGGAGAAACCCAATGTCCCTCAAACTTCGTCTTGCCCGCGGCGGTTCCAAGAAACGCCCGTATTATTCGATCGTGGTTGCCGATGCGCGCAGCCCGCGCGATGGCCGTTTCATCGAGAAGATCGGCTCTTTCAATCCGCTGCTGGCCAAGGACAATGACCAGCGCGTCGTTCTGGATTCAGAGCGTGCCAGCCATTGGCTTTCCGTTGGTGCGCAGCCAACCGATCGCGTGATGCGCTTCCTTGATGCGGCAGGTCTCGTCAAGCGCGAAGCACGTAACAACCCGAACAAGGCGCTTCCAGGCAAGAAGGCGCAAGAGCGCATTGCCGAGAAGAAGCAGAAGGAAGAGGAAGCAGCGGCGGCAGCAGCCGAGGCAGCAGCAGCAGCCAATGCACCGGCTGAAGAAGCACCGGCGGCAGAAGAGACTGCAGCCGAGTAAGGCTGTCAGTCCCGGGCTGTTCCGGCTTGTGCCGGATTTCGGTATGATGAAGGGTGGCCTTGTGCCGCCCTTTTTTCTGGCATGCTGCAGGACAGGAATATTTCGATGACAGAAAACCCAGCCGGCAAGAAGCTGACGGTTGCCCGTTTTGGTGCTGCGCATGGCATCAAGGGCGAAGTGCGCCTGAAGAGTTTCACCGAGGATCCGTTCAGTGTCGGGGACTTCAAGTCGCTGCATTTCGATGACGGAACGCCGGTCAGGATTTTGTCTCTGCGCCCTCAGGGCGAAATGCTGATAGCACGGATCGAGGGCTGCAAGGATCGCAACCAGGCCGAGTTGCTCAATGGTCGGGAATTGTTCATTGATCGTTCGGAATTGCCGGAACTCGAGGACGAGGACGAATTCTATCTGGCGGAACTGACCGGGCTGGAAGTCCGCGAGAATGGCGCAGCTGTCGGCAAGGTGCAGGCCGTGCATGATTTTGGCGCAGGCGAGCTTCTGGAAATCAGGCCTCAGCGCGGTCCGACCTACATGCTTGCCTTCACTCGTGAAAATGTGCCGCTGGTTGACGTTGTTGGCGGCTTTCTGGAAATCGTGCGCCCGGCTGAAACCGGAGAGCGCGAACCGGACGGACGGAAATGACATTTCGTGCTTCCATCATCACGCTTTATCCGGAAATGTTTCCCGGACCGCTTGGCGTTTCGCTTGCCGGCAAGGCGCTGGAAGACGGCAAGTGGCTGCTGGAGACGCTTGCCTTGCGCGAATTCGGGGCAGGTCGCCATCGCATGGTGGATGACACGCCTGCGGGTGGCGGTGCAGGTATGGTCTTGCGCGCCGATGTGCTGGCGAACGCAATCGACAGCGTTTCACCTGCTGGCGACAATCGCCCCAGATTGCTGATGAGCCCAAGGGGCAGGCCGCTGACGCAGGAACTGGTGCGGGAACTCGCCGCAGGTCCGGGAGCCGTGATTGTTTGTGGCCGGTTCGAGGGCGTGGACGAGCGCGTCATCGAGGCGCGTGGCCTTGTCGAGGTCTCTGTCGGGGACTACATCCTGTCTGGTGGAGAGCCGGCAGCCCTTGTTTTGCTGGATGCTATCGTGCGGCTTCTGCCCGGTGTGATGGGCAATGAGCTGTCGGGCATGCATGAGAGCTTCGAAGGCGGCCTGCTGGAGCACCCGCATTATACCCGCCCGGCCGAGTGGGAGGGACGTGAGATCCCGGCGGTGCTGACTTCCGGCAATCATGCTGCCGTCGAAAAGTGGCGGCATGAACAGGCCCTGAATTTGACCCGGGAGCGGCGGCCGGACATTTTGAAATAGATGCGCGATCCGGCACCAGGCCCGGCAGGAGTATCCGATGAAACCGGCAATTCCCTTCGACAATTCCTATGCGCAAAAGCTGCCCGGATTTTATACCGATTGGCAGGCAGCGCAGGTACCCGATCCGAAGCTCATCCGCTTCAATTCGGAACTCGCCAAAGAGCTGCGCCTTGATCTGCCAGACGATGAGGCCAGCCTTGCCGAAATCTTCTCCGGAAATACGGTGCCGCAGGGTGCAAACCCGTTGGCACAGGTCTATGCCGGACACCAGTTTGGCGGGTTTTCACCGCAACTGGGTGACGGGCGGGCGCTTCTCATCGGTGAGGTAATCGACAGTTCCGGTAACAGGCGCGATATCCAGCTGAAGGGTTCGGGTCGCACGCCCTATTCGCGTGGCGGCGATGGCAAGGCGGCGCTTGGGCCGGTGCTGCGTGAATATATCATGGGCGAAGCCATGCATGCGCTCGGCATTCCCACTACACGGGCGCTTGCCGCTGTCACGACCGGCGAAACCATCTACCGCGAGGAATTGCTGCCGGGGGCGGTGCTGACCCGGGTGGCGGCGAGCCATGTGCGGGTTGGAACCTTCCAGTATTTTGCCGCAAGGGGCGAAGAGGAAAAGGTTGCCCGGCTTGCCGACTATGTGATCTGGCGGCACTTCCCCGATCTTGGTGGGCAGGCGGATCGCCATGCCGCGCTGTTGCAGCAGGTTGCAGCGCGCCAGGCAAAACTGATTGCGCGCTGGATGGGGGTGGGTTTCATTCATGGCGTCATGAATACCGACAACATGGCCATTTCCGGTGAGACAATCGACTACGGCCCTTGTGCTTTCATGGACTATTACGCCCCCGATACGGTTTTCAGTTCGATCGATCAGGGTGGACGCTATGCCTATGGCAACCAGCCGCTCCTGGCACAATGGAACCTGGCGCGCTTTGCCGAATGTCTGTTGCCGCTTCTGAGCGATGACAAGGAAAGGGCTGTGGAGACCGCGATGCAGGTAATCGACCAGTTTCCGGCTCTTTATCGGGAGGAATGGACAGCCATGATGCGCGCAAAGCTCGGCCTTTTGGATATTGAGGAAGGCGACTTCGCGCTGGCCCAGGATTTTCTGGCAACAATGGAAAACCAGAAGGTTGATTTCACCCTCGCCTTCCGGCATCTGGCAGATGTGTTGCGCGGAAATCGCCAAGCGCTTGATGCCCAGTATCAGGCAACTACATTGCTCGAACCCTGGTTGGCGAAATGGCAGGCGCGGATCGCGCGCGATGCGGCCGCGGAGCCGCATTCGCGGGCGGCATCGATGGAAGGGGTCAATCCCGTCTACATTCCGCGAAACCACAAGGTGGAAGAAGCGCTGGCTGCCGCGCATGCTGGCGACATGGCAGCCTTTGATGTGCTGATGTCCGTTCTGGCGCATCCGTTTGAAGAAAAGGCCGGTCTGGCGGAATATGCAAAACCGGCACCACGCGATGCCGGTCGATACCGCACATTCTGCGGAACCTGATGCTGCGAAGAAGGCCGCGCGACAAAATTCGCGAGGCTATGGCTCGACAAGGCGCTACTTTTCAACTATGGAACGCCAACTTTTTCCATCAACCGGAAAGAGACTGGTAAATTCGCCCCGGAAGTCCTTCCGGAAAATTCCAGCACCAGCTTCCATCGAGAGGCGGTGTCGCGTGGGCGCTCTGGCCGTCAAAGCAATCAAAGACACGTGCCTTATCCCTGAAGAGGGTGCGGCCCGATGCGACAAAAAGGTTTGGAAACATGAACATCATTCAGCAGCTCGAAGCCGAGCAGGCTGCAGCAATTGCAGCAAAGCGCACTTTCCCCGATTTTGAACCAGGTGACACGGTTCGTGTCATGGTCCGCGTGACGGAAGGTACCCGTACCCGCGTGCAGGCCTATGAAGGCGTTTGCATCGCACGCTCCGGTGGCGGGTTGAACGAAAATTTCACCGTCCGCAAGATTTCCTATGGCGAAGGCGTGGAACGCGTGTTCCCGGTATTCTCGCCAATGGTTGAAGGCGTTGAAATCGTTCGCCGTGGCCGGGTACGTCGTGCCAAGCTCTATTATCTGCGCGATCGTCGCGGCAAGTCGGCGCGTATCGTTGAAAATACCAATATCCGCGCCAAGAAGCTGAATGAAGCTGATCGCCAGGCGGCGGCTGCCGAGAAGGCCCGCATCGAGGCTGAAAAGGTGGCGGCGGCTGAAGCCCTTGCTGCAGAAAAGGCAGCGGAAGAAGCAGCCAAGGCTGCAGAGGCAAAGGCAGCAGCTGAAGCCGCAGCAGCGGGTGAAGCTGCAAGCGAATAACGGCTCCATGCAAATGTGAGTTGTTCAATCGGAATTTTTGCAGGGGCGCCGTGAGGCGCCCCTTTTTCATGGTGTTCAGCCGATGGCGCTATTTTCCGCAACATTGCCGATCCTGATCCTGGCAGCGATCGGTTTTACCATTGCGCGTGCCGGGCTGTTTTCGCCTCAGGATTTCAGCACGCTGGGGCGCTTCGTGGTGATGCTGGCGCTGCCTGCATTGCTGTTTCGGACCATGGCGGAATTGCCCGTCGCCGAAATCATCGAACCCGGCTATATCCTGGCCTATCTTGGAGGAACCCTTTTCGTTATTGCGACGGGTTATTGCAGCTGGCGGCTGTTTGGCAATGTGCGTGGTGATGTGGCGGCAATCCGCACCATGGGCATGGCGTGCCCCAATAGCGGCTTCGTCGGCTATCCGCTGATGCTGCTGAGTTTTCCCGCGATTGCAGGAAAAGTGCTGGCGCTCAACATGACGGTTGAGAACCTGGTGGTCATTCCGCTGCTTCTGGCGCTGGCGGAAAGTGGCAGGCAAAAAGGACCGGGTGCCCTTGCGACGCTCAAAAAGACAATTGTCGAACTTGCCCGCAATCCGATGATCATTGGCCTTCTGGGTGGATTTGCCTGGTCGCTATCCGGATTTGCATTGCCGGAGGTCATCAGGCATCCGGTCGATATGCTGGCAGCTGCGAGCGGTGCAATCTCGCTCATCGTGATTGGCGGAATGCTGGCGCGAAGCGAGATTTCGAGCTGGAATGTGCCGGTATTGCTGACGATTTCCGGCAAGCTGTTGTTCCAGCCGCTGGCAGTGGTTTTCATGCTGATGGTGGTGACTGCGCTGGGATTTCCAGTGACAGATCCGGATCTGCGCAAGGCGCTGGTGATATCCGGCGCGATCTCGGTGATGGGGATATATCCGCTGCTGTCGTTGCGATACGGGCTGGCGGAAAGTTCAGCTGTTGTGCTGGCCGGGTCGACAGTGGCGTCCTTCGTCACCCTCAATGTGGTGATGCTGATCGCAGACAAACTGTTTTGAAAGCACGGCGCTTGTCGAGGCTTGCACGCCTTAGCAAACCCGATACACTTCAATCCGAACAGATTTGCACATTGGAGTAAACCATGAAGAAAATTGTCGGAATTTTGCTGGCTGTCATGTTTGGATCGATTGCCGCCCAGGCCGCCGATCTGCCTGATCTTGGTGGCAAGAGCGTTGTGGTCGTGACAGAGAACGCCTATCCACCCTTGCAATTCATCGACCCAAAGAGCGGCGACCAGATCGGCTGGGAATATGATGCGATGAATGAAATCGCCAAGCGGCTCAATTTCAAGGTCGAATACCAGAACACTTCATGGGATGCGATGATACAGGCGGTTTCCGACGGCCAGTACAATATTGGCATGACAGGAATCACCATCAAGGAAGACCGCAAGGAAAAGGTCGATTTCTCCGACCCCTATATGCGTTCGGAAATGTTCATGCTGGTGCGCGGTGATGAAAGCCGGTTCAATGATGCGAAAAGTTTCGCGGCACTTGATACCGGGCTGGTGGGTGCGCAGGCCGGAACCACGCCATTTTATGTGGCGGTATATGAAGTCCTTGATGGCAACGAACAGAACCCGCGCATCAAGCTGTTCGAGACTTTCGGTGCCACGGTCCAGGCCCTGAAGGCAGGCGATGTCGATGTGGTGCTTACGGACGGTACAGCAGGCAAGGGTTATGTTGACGCTTCCAAAGGCGGGCTGAAGCTCGTCGGAGGTCCCTTGGGCAGCGAGGATTTCGGCTTCATCTTTACCAAGGGCTCCGATCTCGTGGCGCCGATCAACGCTGCTATCGCTGCCATGAAGGCAGATGGCACGATCGAGGCCCTAAACAAGAAATGGTTCCTCGACTACAAGTTTGGCGAATGAGACGTGCCAGCCTTTGCGCAAAGCCAATGCGTATCGCGGCAACTGCAATTGCCGCGATTTCGCGCCGCATTCTTGCGCCTGACAATTGATGCAACCACAAACCCCGGACAGTGAAGACGAATTCCCCTGGTGGCTTGTGGTCGCTGGCATTTGCGGTATTGCCATTGCCATCGTCATTGCCACAAACGGGCTTTATCTGCAGGTTCTAAACATCGTTTCCAGGGGTATCGGCATCACGATATTCGTTACGCTGACCGGCTTTTTCCTTGCCTCCGCCCTTGGACTTGTGCTGGCAGTCATGGCGCTGTCGCAGTCGGTGATAGCTCGGCAAAGTGCACGTTTTTACGTCGAGATCATCCGCGGGGTGCCGATATTGGTGCTCCTGTTCTATATCGCCTTTGTCGGAGCACCGGCATTTGTGACAGCGTGGAACTGGCTGACCATTCCGCTGCAGCGTCTGGGCGTTGTTGATGCAATGGTGATTCGTGATTTCCCGCTTCTGTGGCGGGCAATCATGGCGCTGACCATCGGCTATTCCGCCTTCATCGCGGAAGTGTTCCGTGCAGGTATCCAGTCGGTCGACAAGGGCCAGATCGAGGCAGCCAAGGCGCTTGGCCTGACACGGCTTCAACGCTTCAGGCTCATCGTGTTGCCTCAGGCCATCCGTACCATCCTGCCTCCGCTCGGCAATGATTTCGTGGCGATGGTGAAGGATTCGTCGCTGGTTTCGGTGCTTGGTGTCGCCGACCTAACCCAGATGGGTAAGGTCTATGCGTCCGGCTCTTTCCGTTTCTTCGAGACCTATTCGATTGTTGCCTATGTCTATCTCATCCTGACAATTGGCCTGTCGCTGATGTTGCGCAGGCTGGAGCGATATCTGCGGCGCGCCGAAGAAGCGCGCGAGCGTGGTTGAGGAGCGCTCAGCAATCAACTACACTCGTTGCAGGGGCATGAACCGGATCTAACCGATATCCGGCAAAAGGTGGTTTGCAAGATGGAAGCGCGCGCTATGACAACCGGGTCTCCCACTGGATTTTTTCCAGGCCTCTTGAAAGCCGGCATGCTTTGGGTGCTGGCATTCCTGCTCACGGTTCTTGGAATGAGCACCCCCGCCAATGCCCAGTTTCTTTCGGCCGGCATCAAGAGCGAGATTGCCAAGTCGATCAATGCGGCATCATCGGAATCGCTGAGAAAGCGCCTCAAGGATATCGATGCGCATTATGCCAAGCTGGCCTACAAGCCGATATGGATCGAGGGCAACAAGCCGACCAAGAAGGCGGAAGCCATGGTCGAGGCGCTCAATCTCGCCTATGAGGACGGACTTCACCCGGAAGACTATGACGCGTTGGCCCTGTTCCAGAAGCTGGGAACGACGAATGCCGCCGGTCTTGCCGATCTCGAGATCCATCTGACGACAGCTGCGGTTTCCTATGCGCAGCACATGAATGCGGGAAGGCTCAATCCGGCATCGGTCAACAAGGAAATCGTGATTTATCCCAGTGCGATTTCTGCCGATGCGGTTTTGACGAATTTGCGCAAGACGACCAATCTCAAGGCTTATCTGCGGCTTCTGGCACCGCATACCCAGCGTTACGAGCGCTTGCGGCAGGCGTTGGCCATCTATCGTCGGATCGAGGCCAATGGCGGTTTTTCGACGGTCGCTTCGGGCCCGGTGTTGAAGCCGGGTGCGAGCGATCCGCGCATCCCGGCAATCCGCAAGCGCATGGTGGAGGCAGGAACGCTCAAAAATGCTGGCGGCGGTCTCAATTATGACAATGCGCTGGCACAGGCGGTCATCCGGTTTCAGGAAAACATGGGTCTCGAAGCGGTGGGAACCATCGGCAAGCAGACGATTGCTGCCATGAACACGCCTGTATCCGAGCGTATCCGCACCATGGAAATCAACATGGAGCGCAATCGCTGGCTGCAGAACGAGTTTGCGCCCTATCACATCTTTGCCAATCTTGCCGACCAGGTGGTGAAGGTGGTGCGTAATGACGACACCATTCATGCCGAAGTCAT
>JAGRLM010000064.1:0-5572 GCA_020441795.1 Nitratireductor sp. | reverse complement strand
CCGGTATTTTCCGATGTGATGGAATATGTCGAACTCAATCCGTATTGGGGCGTGCCGCCCTCGATCGCGGTCAACGAATATCTTCCAAAATTGCGCAAGAACCCCGGTGTGCTTGCTGCGCAGAACATTTCGGTCTTTTCCGGTGGCCAGAAAGTCAGCGCCAGCAGCATCAACTGGAGCCAGTACGGCAAGGGGAAATTTCCGTTTTCGCTGCGTCAGGAACCCGGCCCCGGCAATGCGCTTGGCCGGGTCAAGTTCATGTTCCCCAACCAGTTCAACGTCTACATGCATGACACGCCGGCAAAATCGAAGTTCGATTCCGCCCAGCGCTATTTCAGCCATGGCTGCCTGCGGTTGAAAGACCCGCTGAGAATGGCAGAAGTGATCCTTGGACCGGAAGGCTGGGACCGGGCGCGGATTGATGCCACGGTAGCGGGTGGCAAGAACACGGTGGTCAAGCTCAAGACGCCGATACCGGTTTATATCGTCTATCTCACTTCCTTCGTGAACAAGGACGGCTCGGTCAATTTCCGCGAGGATGTCTATGGCCGCGACAAGATCCTGGGAGAAGCGCTTTCCAGGGTCAGGGGGCGGTAGGGTTCCGATTAATCGGCACATTTGGCACGAGAATCCTGGCAATTTCTCTTCTTGATGCGCCTCGGTGGTGCTGTCGATCCTTGACGCTGGCGGTATGGCATTGCATACGCTGCCTGAAATTCGAGTTATCTAGCGAGCGTGAAACATGGCAAAGACCCTTTACGACAAGATCTGGGACGACCATCTGGTTGCTACGAGCGAAGACGGGACTTCCATCCTCTATATCGACCGGCATCTGGTCCATGAGGTCACGAGCCCGCAGGCGTTCGAAGGGTTGCGGATGACGGGACGCAAGGTGCGTGCGCCCGAAAAGACGCTGGCTGTCGTCGATCACAACGTGCCGACATCACCCGATCGCGCGCAGGGCATCAAGAACGAGGAAAGCCGCATCCAGGTCGAGGCGCTTGCAGCCAATGCTGCAGAATTCGACATCGAATATTATTCGGAGACGGACAAGCGGCAGGGCATCGTCCATATCATCGGACCCGAGCAGGGCTTTACCCTTCCCGGCATGACGATCGTCTGTGGTGACAGCCATACCTCGACACATGGTGCGTTCGGTGCGCTCGCGCATGGCATCGGCACATCGGAGGTCGAGCATGTGCTTGCAACGCAGACGCTGATCCAGAAAAAGGCCAAGAACATGCTGGTCGAGGTCAATGGCGAGTTGCCGGAAGGCGTCACGGCAAAGGATATCATCCTTGCGATCATCGGCGAGATTGGAACCGCCGGTGGCACCGGTCACGTGATCGAGTTTGCAGGCGAGGCCATCCGCGCTCTGTCCATGGAAGGTCGCATGACGGTCTGCAACATGACCATCGAGGGCGGCGCAAGGGCTGGGCTGATTGCGCCGGATGAAAAGACCTTCGCCTATATCAAGGACAAGCCGAAGGCCCCGACAGGCAAAGCCTTCGACATGGCGATGGAATATTGGAAAACACTCTACACGGATGAAGGCGCGCATTTCGACAAGATCGTGCGGCTTGACGCGGCCAATCTTCCGCCGATCGTTTCCTGGGGTTCGTCACCGGAAGACGTGATTTCGGTCACCGGCGTGGTTCCCGATCCCGATGCCATAGCAGACGAGAACAAGCGCGAATCAAAGCGGCGTGCACTTGCCTATATGGGCCTCACAGCTGGCACCAAAATCACCGACATCAGGATTGATCGGGTATTCATTGGCTCATGCACCAATGGCCGCATCGAGGACCTTCGGGCAGCAGCAGCCGTGATCGAAGGCAAGAAAGTGGCGCCGTCGGTCAGCGCGATGATCGTGCCGGGTTCGGGCCTCGTCAAGGAACAGGCCGAAGCTGAGGGTCTCGATGTGATCTTCAGGAATGCGGGCTTCGACTGGCGCGAACCGGGTTGCTCGATGTGCCTTGCCATGAATGACGACAGGCTGAAGCCGGAAGAGCGCTGCGCATCTACCTCCAACCGCAATTTCGAGGGTCGTCAGGGCTACAAGGGCCGTACCCATCTGGTATCGCCAGCAATGGCAGCAGCGGCAGCGATTGCCGGGCATTTCGTGGATATCAGGGAGTGGAAATGAACCTGCCATCCGGCGGGTTCATGATGCCCCGGCAACGCGGGCAAGCAATGCCAGCCAGGCGGTGATCGTGAATACCGAAAGCAGGTTGGCAACAATCAGCGACGACGCTGCAACACCCATTGCCCTGTCATACATGGCTGCAAAGATATAGCCGTTCATGCCCGGAGGCATGGCGGCTATGACAACGGCGGCCCGCACATACTCCATCGGCAGATGCAGCAGTTCATACGCCAGCAAGAAGGCGATTGCCGGATGGATGAGCAGGGAAAGCGCTGAAATCATCAGGCTTTCGGAAATTTCGGAACGCAGGCTGTAGCGGGTGAGTGCCGCGCCGATGCCGACAAGGGCAGCGGGGATTGCCGCTGTAGCAATCATGTCAATGGCTGCCATCAGCGGTTCCGCAATCGGAACAGATGCGAGATTGAGGGCAGTTCCCAGCAAGACGCCGATCATGAAGGCGTTGGTCAGGATGGATTTCATGGCTGCCTTGAGCGCTTCGCCAAGGGGTCGGCCGTCGCGACGCGACAATTCCATGGTCAGCATGCCGATGGTGTAGAGGCAGGGTGCGTGCAGCGCCACGATGCCAAAGGCGGGTGCCATGGAATCAGCGCCAAACGCGCGCTCCATGATAGGCAGGCCGAGCAATACGGTGTTGGAAAACATGGCACAAAAGCCGATAGCCACTGCTTCTCCCGGGCGGCGCTTCCAGATGATGCGTGCAGCCAGGATTGCCACGACAAAACTTGCCAGTGCACCGCAATAGAATGCCACCAGCATGGGGATATGAAACGCCTGACCGAAATCGAGCCGGTACATGGCGCGCATCAGCAATGTCGGCACCGCCAGTTTGACGGTGAAATTGTTCAGTGCGTCAGCAACTCCGGCATTGAGATATCCGGTTCGTGCGCCAAGATACCCTGTGCCAAGCACAAGAAAAACAGGCAGAATGGTCAGGAAAATCTGGGTCACGGGTGAAAGGCCCTGTTATTGCAGCCCATGCCCTACAGGACTATCCGGTGCAGGGAAAGGCCGCGTGACAATGGGGCGGCGACCCGGCAACAAATTTTCAGTTGAAAAGGCTTGACTGTGAGCCGCGTCCGGAAGAGCAATGCCCCATGAGCGAAAAACAGACTTCCATCGAGATATCCATCCTTAGGTTGAGTGACGCGCATGATCTTGCGCCGATGATTGCTGCCTATGGTCAGGCGCTGAAGCGCGGAGCACCACGCCAGCCGGACCAGTACTATGCCACCCAGTTGCTGCAGGACCGGACAGCGGAATTCCTGGGCGCACGCATTGACGGGCAATTGGTAGGCTTCATCCTGTTTTATGACCTGCCTGAGCCCATTACCGGCATGCGTGCCGGCCAGGCGGACCATATCTTTGTCCATCATGACCATCGCGGCAAAGGCATAGCCAAGGCATTGGTCGATGTTCTGGCCGACCAGGCGGCCGGTCGCGGCTGGACGAAACTGATGTTGAACGCACCGCGCCAACCTGACACGGGACGGAAGGTCTTTGAAGCCGTGGCCGCACCTGCGGACTGGCTTTCCTATGTTCTGCGTTTCGATCAGTAGCGGCCCGGGAAATTCAATCGATTTTTTAAGTCTTTGACTATCGTAGCTTTTGACGCGGCGGTCATTGCGCACTAGAACGATCCTGTTCGCACCTGCAACACGAAATGGCGCTACAGGCATCCGTGCTTGGTCAGGTCCATCAAAATCACCGGGATTTCCCGGAAATGGGGAGAATTTGCGCAATGGCGCAATCAGATATTCGCGGTAACCGGCCGCTCTCGCCGCATTTGCAAATCTACAAGCCAATTCCGACCATGGTGATGTCGATCCTGCATCGCATTACCGGGGCAGCGTTGTATTTCGGCACCTTGCTGGTCGCCTGGTGGCTGATAGCAGCAGCAACGGGATCTGCCTATTTCGATTTCGTTTCGACGATCTATGGCAGCTGGTTCGGCAGGCTTGTGCTGTTTGGCTATACCTGGGCGCTGATGCATCACATGCTGGGTGGTTTGCGTCATTTTGCATGGGACATGGGCAAATTGTTTGACAAGCACACGGCTACAAGGCTCGCCTGGGCGACACTCGCCGGTTCACTGGTGCTGACACTCCTGATCTGGATTGTCGGCTATGCAGTGCGATAGGGGGCCGAAATGAGCATGAGAACACCTCTTGGAAAAGTCCGGGGCCTTGGTTCAGCCAAGGATGGAACGGATCATTTCTGGCGCCAGCGCGTGACTGCGGTTGCCAATGTGCCGCTGATCATCTTCTTCGTCTGGCTGATTGTCTCCCTCAATGGCGCAAGCCATGCGGAAACTGTTGCGACCCTTTCCTCGCCGCTCGTGGCGACCGGTCTGGTGCTGGTCCTGATATCCGGGCTGATTCACATGCGGCTCGGCATGCAGGTCATCATCGAGGATTATATCCATGGCGAGGGGCTGAAGGTCCTGCTGCTCATGGCGAACACGTTTTTCACGATAGCTGTGGGCGTGGCTGCGCTCATTGCCGTTCTCAAAATTGCATTCGGAGGCTGAGCGCATGTCATCAACGGCTAGCGCCTACAAGTTCGTCGATCACTGGCACGATGTGGTGGTCGTTGGAGCAGGAGGTTCCGGTTTGCGGGCAACGCTTGGCATGGCCGAGCAGGGCCTGAAAACCGCTTGTGTCACAAAGGTTTTTCCAACGCGGTCCCATACCGTGGCGGCGCAGGGTGGCATTGCAGCCTCACTGTCGAATATGGGGCCTGATTCATGGCAGTGGCACATGTATGACACCGTCAAGGGCTCCGACTGGCTCGGCGATGTGGACGCCATGCAATATCTCGCGATGGAGGCGCCAAAGGCGGTCTATGAGCTTGAGCACTACGGAGTGCCGTTTTCGCGTACCGAGGAAGGCAAGATCTACCAGCGCCCGTTTGGCGGACACATGCAGAATTTCGGCGACGGCCCGCCGGTACAGCGCACCTGTGCGGCCGCCGACCGTACGGGTCATGCCATCCTGCATACGCTCTACGGACAGTCATTGCGGCACAACGCCGAATTTTACATCGAATATTTCGCCATTGATCTCATCATGTCGGATGATGGCGTTTGCACCGGGATCATTGCCTGGAACCTCGACGACGGAACCATCCACCGTTTCAACGCCAAGATGGTGGTGCTGGCAACCGGCGGCTATGGCCGGGCCTATTTCTCGGCGACCTCTGCCCATACCTGCACCGGCGACGGCAATGGCATGATTGCCCGTGCGGGACTGCCGCTGCAGGACATGGAATTCGTTCAGTTCCACCCGACCGGTATCTATGGTGCAGGCTGCCTGATCACCGAGGGTGCACGCGGCGAAGGCGGCTATCTGGTCAATTCGGAAGGTGAGCGTTTCATGGAACGCTATGCGCCTTCGGCCAAGGACCTTG
>JAGRLM010000063.1 GCA_020441795.1 Nitratireductor sp. | reverse complement strand
TCACAATCTGGGTCGCGAACTCATCTGGGTCGTGCATCCCGATCTTTGGGGCAGGGGTGTTGCTACTGCACTTGCCAGGTTCGGCCAGCAACAGGCTTTCGTGATCGCAGGCGTGTCGCATGTTTGGGCAGCAACGGATGCGGCGAACCTTGCTTCACAGCGGGTCATGGAGAAATCCGGCATGCATTTCTGGAAAATGGAGGACATGCCACTTGGCCCGGGTCCGGTCTGGCGGATTGACAGGCCTTGAGCAGACTTCTTCACAGCTGTCCGCCATCGGGTCAGCTGTTCAATACCTACTTGCGCAGCGCAATATTCTCCTGTATGGACCCGGCCATTCCACACGCGGGATTTGCGTTTTCGCCCCAGCCCCTGACGGACTGAGAGGTCCCTGGCATTGCGAAAAACGTTCCGGTGGCTGTCAAGCGACAGTTCATTGCCCGCGGAGGTTCAACCGGTAAAGGATACAAACAATGGCGCTGCCAGAATTCACGCTGCGCCAGCTTCTCGAAGCTGGCTGTCACTTTGGTCACCAGACCCATCGCTGGAACCCGAAAATGGAACGTTACATTTTCGGCGCCCGCAACAACATCCACATCATCGATCTCGCCCAGACCGTGCCGCTTCTGCACCAGGCACTGAAGACTGTTTCAGACGTTGTTGCCAATGGCGGTCGTGTGCTGTTTGTCGGCACCAAGCGTCAGGCATCCGATATCGTTGCAGATGCGGCAAAGCGTTCGGCGCAATATTATGTCAATTCGCGTTGGCTCGGAGGCATGCTGACCAACTGGTCGACAATTTCCAACTCGATCAAGCGCCTGCGCCAGGTTGACGAAATGCTTTCGAGCGCGGATTCAGGCCACCTGACCAAGAAGGAGCGCCTGATGATGACCCGTGAGCGCGACAAGCTCGAGCGGGCACTGGGCGGTATCAAGGACATGGGCGGCACACCCGACCTACTGTTCATTGTTGATACCAACAAGGAATCGATTGCCGTTACCGAAGCGCGTCGCCTGAAGATCCCGGTTGTCGCAATTCTCGACACCAATTGTGATCCGGACATGATCGACCATCCGATCCCGGGCAATGATGACGCATCGCGTGCAATTGCACTTTATTGCGAACTGATCGCCCGCGCCGCCGTCGACGGTATTGCACGCCAGCAGGGAATGCGCGGCGTGGATATGGGCGCATCCGCGGAAGTGATGGCTGAGCCGGCACTCGAGGAAGCAGCAGTGGCGGAAGTCGCTGCATCTGAAGATTCTGCTCCCGTTGCACTGTTTGCGACGCCGGAAGGTGCTGCCGACGATCTGAAGAAGATTTCCGGTGTTGGTCCCGTGCTTGAGGAAAAACTCAATGCGCTTGGCATCACCAAATTCGCGCAGATCGCGGCATTCTCGGAAGACGAGGTTGCCAAGGTCGACGAAGTCCTCAACTTCAAGGGCCGTATTGCCCGCGAAGACTGGATTTCCCAGGCACGTGAGCTTGCAGCACAGGCATAATGCCAATTGCCAAAAGGCGGTTTTGTCCATGGCAAAACCGCCTCCGGAGCAAAATTTCCGGGAATTGGCAGCTGTTGAACTGGCATGAAGCAATGGCCCGGGGCCATTGCTTCTCAAATCTGTTACATTTCGGGATCATTACCCTTGCTCCGATCCGGGGTGCCGGGTGATCCCGCCCGCCGGTGGCATGACCATCGAAGAAGGACGAAGAGGCTGACATGACGATTACCGCTGGAATGGTCAAGGAATTGCGCGAGATGACCGGCGCAGGCATGATGGACTGCAAGAACGCGCTGAACGAGAACAATGGCGACATTGAAGCTGCTGTTGACTGGCTGCGTGCCAAGGGAATTTCCAAGGCCGAGAAGAAGTCGGGCCGCGTGGCGGCAGAAGGTCTGGTCGGCATTGCATCGCAAGGCAAGAAGGCCGCTGTGGTGGAAGTCAATTCCGAGACCGATTTCGTTGCGCGCAACGACCAGTTCCAGGACGTGGTCAAGCGTGTGGCTGCGACTGCCCTTGGAACCAATGGTTCAACCGAAGCGGTTGCGGCGGCAAAAATCAGCGGTGGCGAAAAGAATGTTGCTGACACGCTGACCGATGCGATTGCCACCATCGGTGAGAACATGAACCTGCGTCGCGCTGCCGTGATGGAAGTCGCCAATGGCGTCGTTGCCAGCTACATGCACAATTCGGTTTCGGACGGCCTTGGCAAGATCGGCGTCCTCGTGGCGCTGGAATCAACCGGCGATGCAGCTGCACTTGCCGCCATCGGCAAGCAGGTTGCTATGCATGTTGCAGCAACGAACCCGCTGGCAGCAACGCGCGATGAAGTGCCGGCCGATGTGGCAGCGCGCGAAAAGGCGATCTTTGCGGAGCAGGCCCGCGAATCCGGCAAGCCGGAAGCGGTTGTCGAAAAGATGATCGAAGGCCGCATGCGCAAGTTCTACGAGGAAAGCGTCCTGCTTTCCCAGGTATTCGTCATTGATGGCGAAAACACCGTCGAGCAGGCGCTGAAGAATGCCGAAAAGGATGTTGGCGCAAGCATTGCCCTCAAGGGTTTTGTGCGCATGGCGCTCGGCGAAGGCATCGAGAAGGAAGAAGGCGACTTTGCTGCCGAAGTTGCAGCAATGAGCAAGAAATAACCTTCGGCATCAAACCTCACAGGTTTTTTGCACATTTCAATTCGACAAAAAAGACAAACGGGCAGGGGCGCTTCGTGACAACGCGGCGCCCTTGCTGTATCGAAACCCTGTTTTGGCGAATAACGCCTGTTTCAATTTTTTCGGGAATGCATCCATGACAGCCAGCGTTTCGCAAAACGGCAATGACAGTGAGCCGACCTATCGGCGGGTGCTGCTCAAGGTTTCGGGCGAAGCCCTGATGGCAGAATCGGGATTTGGCATTGATCCATCAGTGACTTCACGCATTGCGAGAGATATCAAGCGCGCCGTCTCGATGGGCGTTGTCGTTGGAGTGGTCATTGGCGGCGGCAATATCTTTCGTGGTGTTTCGCTGGCAGCCAAGGGCGCTGACCGGGTCATGGCAGACCATATGGGAATGCTTGCGACTGTGATGAATGCGCTTGCCATGCGCATGGCGCTTGAAGCCATTGACGTGCCGTCCGTCGTGCTCAACGCGCTTACCATGCCGCAGATTTCCGAAAGTTTTTCGCAGCGTCGCCTGGAAGACCATTTGTCCGAGGGCAAGGTGGTGATCTTTGCCGGTGGTACCGGCAATCCGTTCTTCACGACAGATACGGCGGCAGCCCTGCGGGCCAGCGAAATGAAATGCGATGCGCTGTTCAAGGGAACGCAAGTGGACGGAATATATTCCGCCGATCCGCGGTCCAATCCCGATGCTGAGCGCTATGATCGCATCAGCCACACCGAGGTTCTCAATCGGGGCCTTTCGGTAATGGATGCCGCCGCTGTCAGCCTCGCGCGCGATGCACAGATACCGATTGTTGTTTTTTCCATCCATGAAGAGGGTGGTTTTGGCGAAATATTGCAAGGGCGCGGCCGCTGCACTACGGTCAGTGATTGAACCCTGACGCTGATTCCACAACACGAAAACCAGGAGTAGGGCGATGTCAGCAGATGCCACAAATCTTGACGATTTGAAGAAACGCATGGATGG
>JAGRLM010000526.1 GCA_020441795.1 Nitratireductor sp. | reverse complement strand
GCTGTGGAAAATGGAGGCGCGCAATAGAAAGCCCAAGGATGTCGAGGAACAGGAACAGGGATTCGCTGATTCATGGAACAAGCTCATCAGCGGCGGCCAGGCAATGCGCCGCCTGGTGGTCGTTGCCCTGGGAACGCTTGGCTTTGGCATGGCGGACGTGTTGCTCGAACCCTATGGCGGACAGGTCCTTGACCTCAGTGTTTCGGATACGACCAAACTGACGGCCATGCTGGCCCTTGGCAGCCTGATCGGCTTTGCGCTCGCATCCCGTGTTCTGGCGCGCGGCTTTGATCCGCTGATCATGGCAGCTTATGGCGCGGTACTGGGCATTCCGGGCTTCATTGCCATTTGCCTTGCTGCACCGGTGTCGCTGCCGCTGCTTTACGTGGCCGGCACTACGCTTGTCGGATTTGGTGCCGGGCTGTTTGGCCATGGCACATTGACTGCAACCATGAGACTTGCACCCCGGGAACAGATCGGCCTTGCGCTTGGGACATGGGGTGCCGTCCAGGCATCTGCGGCTGGCATTGGTGTGGCAGGCGGAAGCGTCCTTCGCGACGTCATCCTTTCCCTGCCGATCGGCTCGCTTTACGGAAGTGCTACGCCCTATATTGCGGTATATCTGATCGAGATCGGTTTTCTGGTCGCCGCGCTCGCCGTCATCATCCCGCTGGTGCGTTTCAAGTCTGCCGGCAATGTGGCTCTGGAGGCTTGAGCGCCATCCACGATCGGGAAGTCTCGTCCGGAAGCTGAACCCGCAGCGGCGATGGGTTGCGCTTACGAAATCAGTTCCTGCGCACCGAATACGGCGTCGCGTGCATTGTTGGTGACTAGATCAGCTCCCATTTCGAGAAACAGGTCCATTCGCTCCGCAACTATGGGACCGCCAACCGCGATCTTCGGCTTTCCCCTGCCGCGGCTCCTCAGTTCCGCAACCTTGCGGATTATCGGCTCCACCTCGCCGACCTGTGAATCGATATTGATCGACAGACCGAATATCGAATAATTGCCCTTGATGACGCGGGAGACGGCCCGTTCGCTTATCTCTTCATCCGGGCCGCCATCCACGTCCCAGCCGCGCTCGCGAAAACACGCTGCCAGCATCGACAGCCCCAATGTATGGGAATCGCCCTTCATCCGGGCAAGGAATATGCGGTGTCGTCTTTCAGGCGCAACGAAAGACTGCCTCGAATAGGAGAGCTGATTCACCAGCATCTGCAACCGCGCCGTGGCCACCGAGATGTTCATGAAAGACTGGCTGTCTTCCTCCCACATCCTGCCAAGAACGGTGGAAATCGGCATGACCAAAGTATCGCAAATCGCCAGAAGTGGCGCTTCGTCGTTCTCGAGCCGTTCGATCATCAGGCGTATATATCTGGGGTCCGGCTCCAGCAGCGCTGCCAGCAGTTCGGTGTAGTAAACCGAGGAAATTTCAGGAATGCCTGGTTCATGCCTCACGCCATGCAGGCCGGCAACCTTGCCAGCCACATGGTCCCTGATAGCATTCTGAAGCCTGTTCGAGAACGAGCTAACTCTATCCAAGGGATTGAATTCCCTGGCAAATTCGGCTTAGAAATTATCCGCTGCGCTCTCGCTCCCGAAGTCAGAACCTGACTTTTCCGGGGATTCGTCCCTCCCAGACATCCCATTCCCCAATGCTATGCACTGCCTCGCGCTTATAGCCTAGGCCAGATTTCAAGAAAGGGAAGGGTCTTTGACAGAATTTTTTGGTAGCGAGGCTCTTTTCCGCGGCGGGCAGGACAGATTCGTCTGTCAGGCCATGGAGTTAACACGGGCCAAGAATATCTGCTGCGATGGCCGGATTTCGAGGCAATCGAGCACTGCCCGGCTGATTTGCGCCGCATTCAGCCCCGCTTCATCATACATGCGTGTCGGGTCTGCCTGCTGAATGAAGTGATCGGGGAGGCAGAGATTTCTGAGTTTCAGGCCATTGCCAACCAGATCTGCCGCGTTGAGATGGTGCAGGACCTGCGTCCCGAAGCCACCAATGGCACCCTCCTCCACCGTCAGCAAGACATCATGTGTTCGCGCCAGTTGCTCCACAAGGGCGGTATCGAGGGGTTTGACAAAGCGCGCATCAGCTACCGTTGCGCGGATCCCGTGATCCTCCAGCATGTGTACTGCGGAAAGACACTCTCCCAGACGTGTGCCCAGCGAAAGCAGGGCAACACTCTCACCCTGGCGTACAATTCGTCCCTTGCCTATTTCAAGCGGGATGCC
>JAGRLM010000525.1 GCA_020441795.1 Nitratireductor sp. | reverse complement strand
ACGGCACGGTTCGGCGGAGAGACCATCTTCTTCAGCCATTTTCACAATTTTGTACTGACGGAAATGATCCGGGCCGGATTGCTCGGAACGCTTGCTGTTCTTGCCGTCCTGCTGCTGCCATTGCTTGCCTTGCGCCATCTGGGGAATGACGAAACCTCGGGGCTTGCCGGGCGGGCGCTTGCCTGCACGCTCATTGCATTCGGGTTGAGCGGATCGACCAATATCCTTTTCGATCACGACATCATGGATTCGCTCTTCACGGTTTCGATCGCGACACTGGTCTATCTGGCTGTGCCGGGCAAACGGGAAACAAGAACATGACGCTATTCGTGACCATACTGGCTGCGATTGCACCCATCGCTTCGGCACTTGTCCTGGTGTTATTGCTCCAGCTCTTTCCAGCCGGATTCATGACCTCGCAGGTAAGGGAGCATACCGGCAGCACAAGGCAGGTTCCGCAGATCGGGGGAATTGCGACGACTGCTGCAATCCTTCTTGGTCTGGCATTGGCCCAGTCAGCCGGTGTGTCGCAGGATGGCGGCTTGCCGATCCTGATGGCCGGAATTCTGGCAACCTGGATACTTGGCATGTTTGATGACCTTACCCATCCCGGCGCCCTGCCCAAACTGATCGTGCAACTTGCTATCACTGGCGCAGTCTCGTGGTGGTTCTATCACCAGCAATTGCCGCTGATGGTGCTGCCATTCGTGGTCATCGTGCTGGTCTGGTTCATGAACATGGTCAATTTCATGGATGGCATGGACATGATGGGACCGGTGGGGCTCGGCATACCGCTGGGGATATCGGGTGCCATCCTGATATACAACGCGCCCGAAAGCAGCGCGGGGATCATGGCTTTGCTGGCAGCGGGCGCACTACTGGGGTTCCTGCCGATCAACCTGCCACCGGCGCGTGCCTATCTTGGCGACAATGGCAGCCTTGTCCTTGGGCTTGTGAGTGGAATTACCGCACTCGAACTTTTTCTGAGGGTAAGTCCGGCAGCGGCAATCCTGCCATTCGGTTACTATCTGGCAGACAGCCTTTCCACACTTGTTCGCCGCGCCATTGCGGGTGAAAACATTTTCAGGGCGCATACGAGCCACGCTTATCAGATGGCGCGCAAGAACGGCATGCGGGAAAGCTGGGTGATGGCGCATGTCGGTCCGGTCGGGATAATCCTTGGCGGCATGGCATGGTTTGCACCGCGAATGAGTCCGCTATGGGCTGGCCTGTTTGTGCTAGCAGGTCTTGTCTTGTGCGGATTGCTGGTCTTGCGGTTACGCGGGAAAATCCGGTTCCACAATCGCCACGCCTGATGGCGCGAGAACTGAACTGCCAAGGACAAACCTTCCCGAAATGGCGTAATCGTTGAGATCATGCGGCTCGTCGTCATAATTGACGACAAACAGATGACGCCCGCGCTGGCGCAAACGCAGGCCCGGCGGCAGATCATGGACCGGCAAACCGGCGCGGCTGGCCTGATCTGCCATGACCATATCCAGCAAATCATCGTCGGGCCATCCGGCGAGATAGTCGATCCGGCCTTGCCGGATCATGGCAGGATTGCCGTCCTCGCTGGAGAATACGGTTTCAGCCGCCTTGCCCGGGCGGGCAAACTCCCGCCAGAAGCGAAATGCCCCCTTGCCTTCCATGGCAATGGGAGCATCCGCCCGCAGCGATTCAACCCGTAGAATTTCAAGATCAAGAAAATCGCCGGGCAGGTCCGGTGGCAGATTGGGCGGTATGGAAAATGCATCGGTCTTGGAGCCCGTACGCGGCCCGATCAGCACCGCTCCATCAAACTTGCGCAGGGCTGCGAGCAGCGTCTCGTTCCAGGCAAACAGACCCGGAACCAGCACCAGCTTGCGTCCCGCCAGATCTGGCTGCGATGCAGATACGAAATCAACCGACAACCCCTTGCGGCGAAGCGCGCGGTAGAAGTCGAACACCAGGCGGAAATAGTCGAATTCCCTGCCCTGTGGCTGGATTTCCCAGGCCCAGGCGGAGGCATAGTCGAAAACAATGGCAACCGAGGCGACGGTCGTCTCGTCCAGTTCCAGCACAGCGATTTCCCGCGAAACGGCCATCGCCTCGTCATGGCCTTCGGCTTCACTGCCATCTGGCCGCAAGAGGCCGGCATGCATCTGCTCTTGCGCAAAGGGAGCCTGACGCCAGCGGAAATAGCTCACGGTTTCCGCGCCATGGGCAAAGGCTTCCCAGGTCCA
>JAGRLM010000524.1 GCA_020441795.1 Nitratireductor sp. | reverse complement strand
AGGCCGCGCCAGTGTCCTGAAGAAATTTGCGAAACCTTGTCAGCATGCAGACACAAGCCCTGCCAAACGGTGCCAATTCACCCATTTAGACGGCTTTCTAACCTGCTCTCCGTTACGGCTTGGTTAGCGCCAGGCTTAAAGCTTTACGGATTGTGCAATTCCAGCGACCATTTGGATTGGTATCGCGATGGTGCCAATTACGGTCAAAGCTTGGTTCAAACGACGCTACCCGTCCTGTTCGAAGAGAAAAAGCCGGATTTCGGGCCGCGCTGCGCCCTGCGGGGTTGTTTCCCGGCGATTGGCTGGAGTATCGCTTTGCAATCAACAAAAATCAGAATTGTGCCATGAATACGCCATCCAGCATTGCCAAGCCATCCGTAGTCCAATTGCAGGAAGCACCGGTACCAACGGGGAGCGGTGATCGCGAGGTCACCCTGCCGGTGCTGGTGTTCTTTGCGGTGGTGGTGGGTATCGTTGCGGCCCTTGGCGCAATCGCGTTCAAATACATGATCGCGGCGATATACAATTTTTCCTTCTACGGCATCTTCTCACTTGAGCTTGATCCCAATGCCTATGGCGATCCGAGCCCATGGGGAGCAGGGATCATTCTGGTTCCGATAATTGGCGGATTGATCGTGGTGTTCCTGGTGCGCAGCTTTGCGCCCGAGGCAAAGGGCCATGGCGTGCCGGAGGTGATGTTTGCGATCTATCATCGTGATGGCAATGTTCGCGGCATTGTATCCGTGGTCAAGGCATTTGCATCCGCCATATCCATCGGAACAGGAGCATCAGTGGGGCGGGAAGGACCTATCATCCAGATAGGATCCTCCTTCGGATCGACCTTCGGCCGCAGGCTTGGCCTGATCCGCTCGCAAAAGATCATTCTTCTTGCTGCCGGGGCAGGCGCTGGCATTGCCGCGACCTTCAATACGCCGCTGGGCGGGGTGCTGTTTGCCGTTGAAGTCCTGTTGCCGGAGATTTCGCCGCGCAGTTTTCTGCCTGTCGTTGCTGCGACGGCGACCTCCACTTATGCCTACCGGCTCATCATCGGGGCGGAAGCAACCTTCCATATTCCGTTGTGGAAACAATTGCCGCTTTCATCGGCTGTCAATTTCTCCGAGATCGGGCTCGCAGCAGTTACCGGGATTGCGGTCGGCATTGCGGCATTTCTGTTTGTTCGGCTGCTCGAATACATGGAAGACAAGTTCGAGGAGATGCCGCTCAACCCATATGTGCAAAACGTCATCGGGATGACCACGGTCGGCGTGCTTGGCTATGTCTTCATGCTCAATAGCGGGCACTACCATGTGATGAGCGTCGGCTATGCGACTATCCAGGACATTCTTTCGGAAAACCATCTTGGCGTCGTGCTGTTGCTCGCGCTTTTCGCTGGCAAGCTCGTTGCTACTTCTGTCAGCCTTGCTTCGGGTGCTTCCGGCGGAATTTTCTCGCCCAGCCTTTTCATGGGCTGCACATTGGGGGCAGCCGTCGGCTCGGTTGGAGCCTATCTGATGCCGGATTCGGGCATATCGGTAGCCGTTTTTGCCATGATCGGCATGGGCGCGATGGTAGGAGCAGGAACCAGCGCCGCAATGACCGCCATCATCATGATCTTCGAGATGACGCGCGACTACAA
>JAGRLM010000062.1 GCA_020441795.1 Nitratireductor sp. | reverse complement strand
GATAGACCATCGCCCAAAGGTGACGGCCTTCCTCTACATTGACCTGGAACAGGTTGCGCAGGTCATAAAGCGATGGCGCAGTCTTGCCGAGAAACCGCTGCTGCTCGACTGAGGCTGGTTCCGTATCCCCCTGGATCACGATCAGGCGGCGCAGCAGCGAGCGGTATTCGCCCGGAACTTCCTGCCATGCAGCTTCGCCGGCATGTTCGCCGCACGGTATCTTGCGGTCTTCCACTTGCGGCGCAAGCAGAATGCCCCAGCGATATTCCGGCATCTTCACATAGTCGAACTTCGCCCAGCCCTTCGGGTCAACGCTGACCGCCGTGCGCAGATAGACGAGGCTTTCCTGGAACTGGCGCGGAATAAGATCGTTCCACCAGTTGATGTAACCGGGATGCCAGCGTTCCAGCGCCTTCAACACCCGCTTGTCTGAGGACAGTCCGACATTGTTCGGGATCAGCGTGTCATATTCGACATTGACGAGATCAAGCATGGAGTTTCTCCGCTATCTGGGTTCAGTTCGTGTTCGAAATTCGTGGTTCAGTGTTTGACGGGTCAGACAAATGACGGTCGTCCGGCATCAAACCCTTCGCATGTCAAATTCGCCGCGCTGGCCCGTGCCGTAGCGCTGCAAGGCTCCCGCCTCACCCACGGCATTGGGCCGCTGGAATATCCAGTTCTGCCACGCCGTCAGACGGCCGAAGATGCGGGTCTCCATGGTTTCGGGTCCGGCAAAGCGCAGATTGGCCTCCATGCCGGTCATCGCGTCAGGTGAGAAACTGGCTCGCTCTTCCAAAAAGATGCGGATCTCATCTTCCCAGTCGATGTCATCGAAGGCAAAGGTAACCAGCCCCAACCGGCTTGCATCATGCGCCTCCAGCGCCTCGCCGATCTCGGCCTCGGCTTCGCCAACCTTTTCTGGTTCACCCAGAAAGCGGGTCTGCAATCGCGTCAACCCGTTCGACATCGGGAACGGACCGAAATTCGCCTGCGTCAGCGTGATCGATGCGACCGGACGGTTGTCGCCCTCGAAATCGCCTTCCATCATGTAGCTGCGGTCAACTGCGAACAGGATTTCCGCCAATATTCCGGCAAAGCAGGAACCGTTTTCAATCAGCGCCACCAGCGAGCGGGAGGTAAGATCTATGCGCTTGAGAACGCGCTTCCAGTAAAGCAGGATTTCGCGCGACAGCCAGTCGGTTTCCCGATTGTCGAAAAGCAGCTTTTCATGCGCTGCTACGCGATCAGCCGCGCCCTGGCTGCGAAACACGACGACACCAAGCTCAAGCTCATTGAGGCGCAGCTGCAGGATTGCGTCATCAAGTTCCCTTGCCAGGCGCAATATCCAGCTATGCGAACCTTGCGCATGAAGTTCGGCAGTATTGGCCGGCGCTTCATCCCGCGGGCCATTCAACGTGATTGTCGCCAGCCGCTTGTCGCGCTCCACCTGAACCTCGACGAGCGAATAGGTCAGCGAACCATCCTCGCCGATACTGCGCTGCAACGGCTCAAGCACTATGCCCCTGGCGTCCTTGTTGGGATTCTTCGCTGCAAATTCGGCCGCGCGCGCTGCGATGGTCTCCTCGAATTTGGAATTGGGCACCACCTCATCGACAAGCCGCCATTCCTGCGCGCGCTTGCCCTTGACGCCTTCCTCGACCGAACAGAAGACATCTGCCAGATCGCGCCGCACCTTGCGCTTGTCGGTAACGCGCGTCAGGCCGCCAGTGCCCGGCAACACAGCCAGCAATGGCACTTCGGGAAGCGCCACCGAGGTCGAGCCGTCATCCGTCATGATGATATGATCGCAGGCGAGCGCCAGTTCATAACCACCGCCGGCACAGGCCCCTTTCACGGCCGCAATATAGTGCTGGCCAGACTCCTCACCTGCCGCCTCGAAAGTATTGCGCGTCTCATTGGTGAACTTGCAGAAATTGACCTTGTGCGCATGTGCTGCGCCACCGAGCATGCGGATATTGGCACCCGCACAAAACACCTTTTCCTTGGCTGAACGCATGACTACCGCCCCAATTTCGGGATGCTCGAAGCGCATGCGCTGAACGATGTCGGCAAGCTCAATGTCAACGCCAAGATCATATGAATTGAGCTTGAGCTGATAGCCCTCGAAAAGCCCGCCATTCTCGTCGACATCCATGAAGAGCGTGGCAACCGGTCCATCATAGGCAATGCGCCAATGCCGATAGCGATCAGGGCCGGTCTGGAATTCTATGCGCTTGCTCACTTTGCGTCTCCTGCGGGCTCTCGTTCCCAACATGTGCATTATATTGCAATTCCTGTTGATTTCAATCATCAGATCGAAAAAACACAGAGCGATATTTCAAACAAAAACAACGAATTACGGCGTTAGCAACAAATTTTCTATATGCATTATATTGCACAATCGGAAAGTTGTATCCGTTTACCGGTCTTGCCCGGGCTCGCTGTCTGGCTGGCAAGTTCTCCGGCTGAAATCCCCATCAGGCTTTCCACGCCGCCAGCAAATGTCCGCTCGAAACACTGCCCGGCAATCGCGAACAACCGCTCCGCCGCTTTCGTGCGTCCGGCAACTTCCTTCAGTCTGGCATTTGCCAGTTGAACGACACCCTGCACCAGATGCCGCTCACGGCTATTGGGTTGGGCGTTCATCCACACCCGCTCCAGCACCTCATGCGCCTCCCAAAAAAAACCCTGGTTGAAAAGCCTGATCCCGTATAGCCAGGCCGGGTTCTCCCGCCATCCGTTATTGCTCGTTATCGGGCTTGCCATTGCGACCACGGATTCGAGAAGCTCATTGTGATGGCGCGCATTGAACCCGGGGACATGCGCATGGTCCGGCAGTTCCAGCGACAAAGCCAGTTGCACCGCATCATCCTCCAACCGGCTCATCCTCGATCCGTTGCAACCGGGCCGCAAATTCGCCCACCGCGTCAAGCAGCCTGTCGGTGGCTTCCACATGCGGCGAATGCCTGCAATCCGTCAGGATTACCTTGTCGAGCGGCGAATAGATGCGGCCCTCGATTTCATCGATCTGGGCGAGCGTCCCATATTGGTCGCCTTCACCCTGCACGGCGAGGACGGGAATGCGCCAGTAATCGATTGCATCAGCGATGTTCCAGTCCCTGAATCGGGGATCGAGCCAGGCGTCGTTCCAGCCACGGAATGCATTGTCGACATTGACGTGGTAGCGCGCCAGCTTTGAGCGCAAATCGCCACTGTCATAAGCGGTTCTGGCAGCAGCAATCGCATCAAGCCCGACCTGCTCCGTAAAGAAATGCGGCGCAATCAGCACCAGTCCGCGCACCCGAAAATCCTCGACGCCGCCAGCATAGATCGCCGCAATCGAGGCGCCATCGCTATGGCCAAGAAGGATACCGCGCCTGAAGCCGATCGCATCGAGCACTTCGGGAAGGTCATCCATCGCCTCCCTTGTCATGTAATCAAGCGGACGCGGCATTTGCACCGGATCAGACCTGCCATAGCCCGCGCGCGACCACGCAAAGACGCCCATGCCGGTCTTTTCAGCCAGGCTTTGCGGGAAGTCGCGCCACAGCTCCAGGCAACCCAGCCCCTCATGCAGCATGACGATGGTTGGCGCGTCGCCGGGCGGAGGACCATGGGCGATGGCCTCGAGCTTCTTGCCGCGAATTTCAATCCATCCTGCGGTGACACTATCCCAACGGAAATTTTCCATTGCTCAATCCCGCAGCTTGAAACGCTGGATTTTTCCTGTCGCAGTCTTCGGCAATTCATCGATGAACTCGATCCAGCGCGGATATTTCCACTTGCCGATCCGCTCCTTGACATGGTCACGCAGGTCAGTGGCGAGCGCCTCACCGGCATTGCCGGATTTCAGCACGACAAATGCCTTGGGCTTTTCCAGTCCATCACTGTCGCGTGCCGCGATTACGGCTGCTTCCAGCACCGCATCATGGCCAATCAGCGCCTGTTCCACCTCGAACGGAGACACCCAGATGCCCGATACCTTGAACATGTCGTCGGTGCGACCGCAATAGACGAGCCGACCATCCTCGCGCTGTTCATATTTGTCACCGGTTCTGGTCCATTCGCCCTCGAATGTCGTGCGGCTCTTGTCGCGCTGGTTCCAGTAATCACTGGCCGAAGAGCCGCCATTGACCAGCAATTCGCCGATGCCACCCGCGGGAACCTCGCTCCCATGCTCATCAACCAGACGCAACTGGTAGCCGGGCACTGCTGTCCCGGATGTTCCATAGACCACATCGCCCGGCGCATTCGACAGGAAGATATGCAGCATCTCCGTCGAACCCACGCCATCGAGAATCGGGCAGCCGGTCAGGCGTTCCCAATTTTTGCCGATCTCCTCCGGCAGTGCTTCTCCTGCAGAAATGCAGCGCCGCAGCTGCGCCGATATCTCGCCCTTGCCCGCTGCCATATGGGCGCAAAGAGCCGCGTAAAGTGTCGGCACTCCGCCAAAGACCGTCGGCTTGAACCGGTTGATGACCTCCAGCACCGAATCCGGTGTTGGTCTGCTATTGAGCAAAATCGTGGTCGCTCCAACAGACATCGGAAACGTCATGCCATTGCCAAGCCCATAGGCAAAGAACAGCTTGGCCGCCGAGAAAACCGTATCGCTTTCCTCGATCTGCAGGACTTTCGCGCCATAGGTATCAGAGGTGAATTTCAGGCTGGAATGCACATGGCGCACGCCCTTTGGCTGACCCGTGGAACCTGACGAATAAAGCCAGAACGCACATTCGTCGCTGCTGGCGTCAACCGCAGGGCGGCTATTACATTTTTCAAATTCCCTCTGGAAGGAAAGCGTTCCCTCGGGCTGGTCATCACCGATGACAAAAACCGCCTTCAGCCAGGGATTTCTGTGAAGCAGCGGCTGCACCACATCATACAGCTCCCGCGAGACGAACAGCGCCTGCGCCCGGCTATCATTCAGGATGACATCATAGACTTCCCTTGAAAGCAGCGTGTTGATCGCGACCGGCACAACGCCCGCCTTGATACCGCCCCAGAATATGATCGGAAACTCGATCTGGTCGAGCACGATCATGGCAATGCGCTCTTCGCGATGAATGCCATGGCGCTCGAACAATGCTGCCATCCTGCCGGTTTCGTCAGCCAGTTCACCATAGCTGATACTGCGCTTGCTACCTCCAGCCTCGATGAAGGCAGTCTTGTCCGCCCTTCCCTCGGCCACATGCCGGTCAACGAAATAGACGGCTGCGTTTGCATTGCTCATCACGACTTCCTCCCGCTGGCCAGGCAAACCTGCCGTGACCTCAAACTCCCAAATATCGCTGCTGTGTGTCACGATCATCGGCAAGCGCCTGCGACGTGCCACTCCAGGCGATCCTTCCCCGCTCGATGATGAAATTCCGGTCTGCAATGCGCAACAGGTCCGACAGGTTCTTGTCGACCACCAGGATCGACATGTCGCCCCCCTTGATCTGCTCCAGCGCATTCCAGATCTTGCGCCGGATCAGCGGCGCCAGCCCCTCTGTCGCCTCATCAAGGATCAGCAGTTTCGGATTGGTCATCAGCGCCCGCCCGATTGCCAGCATCTGCTGTTCTCCCCCCGACAGCAGATTTCCCATGGAACTACGCCGCGCCGCCAGTTCCGGGAACAATTCGAATACCCTCTCGACCGTCCACGGATTTGCGACGCCAAGATGGTTGCTGGCAGTGGCGACCAGGTTTTCCCAAAGTGACAGATTGGGAAATATCTGCCTGCCCTCCGGCACCAGGCCGATACCCAGATTGGCAATGCGAAAAGCTTTCTGACCGACTAGCTCCCTCCCGTCGAAGAGGATCGACCCGCCGCCCGGCTTCACGATTCCCATGATCGAATGGATCGTGGTAGTCTTGCCCATGCCGTTGCGGCCAAGCAGCGTCGCCACCTCGCCTGTGCCGAATTCGAGATCAACACCAAACAGTGCCTGGCTTGAACCATAATGGGTGGTGAGGCCGGAAACCGTCAGCACGCTCACTCCTCCCCCAGATAGGCGTGGCGAACTTCCGCATTGCCGCGTATTTCATCCGGCGTGCCTGTGGCGATGATCCGGCCATAGACCAGCACCGAAATCCTGTCTGCAAGTGCGAAAACCGCATCCATGTCATGCTCGACCAGCAAAATGGTTCGCGTCGATTTAAGCCGCGACAACAATTCGACCATGCGTGCCGATTCTGTCGGGCCAAGTCCTGCCATCGGCTCGTCAAGCAGCATGAGCTCTGCGCCAGACGCAAGCGCAATGGCAATTTCCATCAACCGGTGCTCACCATGTGACAGGATGACGGTCGGTGCATCCGCCCGCTCCGCCAGGCCGACTTCGGCAAGCCTTGCCAGCGCCTCCTGCCTGATCCGCGAAATCGAACGTGCGGGGCGAACAAGCTTGAAGGAATGACCTTCCCTGGCCTGAACCGCGAGAGCCACATTGTCGATAACTGACATCGGCATCACCAGCGACGTTATCTGGAACGAGCGGGTCACGCCCAGCCGCGCGCGTTTATAGGCTGCTTCCCGGGTGATATCTCGACCATTGAGCCGGATGCTACCGCGGTCGGGAACAACGGTCCCCGAAAGCTGTGCAATCAGAGTGGACTTGCCGGCACCATTGGGACCGATGATCGCGTGGCATTCACCTTTCACGACATCGAGATCAACATGGTCGGTCGCCAGCACCCCGCCAAAGCGTTTTTCCAGCCCCGAGATCGTCAGAATGGCTGTCATGTCATCCCTCCCCCGGCAACAGCTTGCGGCCGCGCAGGCGGTCGATGATCCCGGAAAAACCTCCGCGAGCAAACAGCACCACGGCCAACAACATCAGGCCGAATGGCAGATGCCAATAGATCGTGAACCGCGACAGCACCTCCTCGATGATGATGAAGGCGGCCGACCCCAGAATCGGGCCAACTGCCGTAGATGCACCGCCGAGAATGACCATGAACATCAGTTCGCCCGAATGCGACCAGTCCATCATTTCCGGCGAGATGAAAGTAGTGAAGTTTCCGAGCAGCGCGCCTGCAAAGCCACACATCGCGCCCGAAATCACATAAGCGACCAGCCGGTAGAGATAGGTGTTGTAGCCCAGCGAAACCATGCGGTCATTGTTGCCCTTGGCACCTTGCAGCACCATGCCGAAGCGCGAATTGACGATCATGTGGACGAGAGCCATGGCAACAACCAGCGACCCCAGGCAGAAGAAATAGAGCTGCAGCGGGTTGTCGAAATCGATCAGACCAAGTTCGGAGCGCGTATCGATGACCAGACCGTCATCGGCGCCATATTCGTCGATCGATACAAAGAAGTAGTAGACCATCTGCGCGAAGGCCATGGTGATCATGATGAAATGAACACCCTTCGTCCTCAGGCAGATAGCACCTGTTACCAGCGCAAACAGCGCTGATACTGCAACTGCAAGCGGAATCTGGAACCAGCCGCTATTGGTGGCTATGGCATCAAGTCCGCCATAAAGCGCATGGTGCGCGGGAATGCCGACGCAATAGGCACCGATCCCCAGATAGGCCGCGTGACCAAATGAAACGAGCCCGCCATAGCCCAGGATGAGATTGAGGCTGACTGCGGCAATACCCAGAATGACAAGGCGCGTCGCCAGATCGAGATAAAACGCATCGCCATTGAAATGAAACCATGTCGGCAACACCGCCAGTAGCGCCACAACGACAACCACCGGAAGTCCCGGCTTTCCAAAGCCCGTCATCAGCGCACCTTCGGCGGGAACAAGCCTTGCGGGCGTATCGCCAGCACAACAGCCATGATGATATAAATGAGCATGGCGGATACCGCAGGCGCCGAGGTTTCTGCTGCGTCCGAACTCATCACGAGCTTGAACACATCATCGAGGAATGAGCGACCAAGCGTGTCGATCAAGCCGATCAGCAAAGCTGAAATGAAGGCCCCCTTCACCGAGCCGATACCGCCAACGATGATCACCACGAATGCGGTGATGATGATATTGTTGCCCATCCCGATGGATGCTTCCGTAATCGGCGCGATCAGCATGCCTGCAAGGCCGGCGAGCACTGCACCCAGAGCGAATACAAGGGCAAACAGTGCCTGGATATCAATACCAAGTGCCCCGACCATGGTCCGGTTCGAGGCACCGGCCCTGATCAGCATTCCCAGCCGCGTCATGTTGACGACCCAGAAAAGCCCGCCAGCAGCTGCAAGCCCCGTGCCGATGATCAGCAGACGGAAGGTCGGCACCTCGATGCCACCCGGCAGCATCACCTGCCCATCCAGCCATTGCGGCAAGGGAATGGCAATACCCTGCGGGCCCCAGAAGATGTGCACCAGCGTGTCAATCACCAGGATGAGGCCGAAAGTGCCAAGCACATGATCGAGATGGTCGCGCTCATAAAGATGTCGTGCAACGAACCGCTCCACCAGGTAACCCGCCAGCCCGATCAGCGGCAGGGAAATGAGAATGGCAATGAGGTAATTGCCGGTGGCAAAGGTCAGGCTGGCGCAGATGAAGGCACCAAGCATGTAGAGTGAGCCATGCGCCAGATTGACGAAATCGAGGATCCCGAAAACCAGCGTCAGCCCGGAAGCAACCAGAAACAACAGCAGGCCAAGCTGCAAGCCGTTCAGGACTTGCGTGACAAGAAGCGTGGTATCCAAGGGTTTTCCCCTGCCGGACTGATTTGAAATTGGAACGAAAGAGTTCCGGCCGAAACGATCGGGCTCCGGCCGGAGCTGGCAAAAGCCACTATTTCATCGGGCACTCTGCCGCCATCGGATCAACGGCGTCGGTAAACACGGTTTCAACGACCTTGGTTGTCCAGTTGCCGTCTGCGTCAGCCACCACTTCGCGCAGATAGAAGTTCTGGATCGGCATGTTGTTGTTGCCATAGGTATATTTGCCGCGGACGGAATCGTAATTCGCAGCTTTCAGTGCCGCACGCACCGCCGCCTTGTCTTCCATGTTGCCGCCCGTTGCCTTGACGGCGGATGCAATCAGCATGATCGCATCATAGGACTGCGCAGCATAGAAGGACGGATAGGAACCGTATTTTGCCTTGAAATCCGAAACGAATTTCTTGTTGGCGGCGTTATCGAGCGATGGATCCCATTCCTGGGTGATCTTGGAACCGAGCACGGCGTTGAACTTGGCTGCCTGCAGCTTCGGCAGGGAAATGCCGTCTACGGTGAACACGGAATAGAGCGGCAAAGTATCCTTGAGGCCAGCCTGGTCATACTGCTTGATGAAGGCGCCAGCCGCAGCACCGGGATAGAAGACGAAAATGCCCTGCGCACCCGAGGCCTTTGCCTTTGCCAGTTCAGCAGAGAAATCAAGCTGCGCGTCAGCACCCCATTTGGTCAGGTCCTTGCCGACAATCTCGCCTTTGAAAGTACGCTCCAGCCCGGCAACCATGTCCTTCCCAGCGGCATAGTTGGGCGCCATCACGTAAAGCGACTTGACGCCCTGCTTGTTGAGGACCTCCCCCATTGCCATCGGCGTCTGGTCATTCTGCCAGGAAGTGGAGAAAAAATTCTCGTCACACAGCGGGCCGGCCATCTGCGAGGGGCCGGCATTGGCGGAAATCAGGAACTTGCCTGCATCCAGCGCCGACTTGCGCGATGCCAGCAACACATGGCTCCAGATATAACCGGCGACGAAATCGACATTGTCCTGCTTCACCAGCTTGTCGGTGGCCTGTTTGCCGGTGTCCGGCGCGAAACCGTCATCACCGAAAATCACTTCAAGGTCCGTTTCACCGGCCTTCCCGCCAAGATGCTCCATGGCGAGGTTCACCGCGTTTTCCATGTCTTTCCCGATCACCGCGGCCGGTGTGGTAAGCGTTGTCACAAAACCGATCTTCACGGTTCCGGCGACAGCCGGAGATGCAATCATGGTCGCAAGCGCCAGGCTGGCAACAAGTTTCTTTATCATTCGGTATTCCTCCCGTTGGAACAATCAGCGTTTTGGCAGAACCGGCAAAACCTGAATGCAAATGTAACTCAAACCGCCTTCCGCGCCATCGCATTGCCTGAGAAAGGCGCAGCGCATCACAGCCCAATCCAGCCGGGCCATTCCCCGCCTTGGCTGGAGTTTGCAAGATAAGGCAGTCAATGTCCAATATGCAATTTAATGCACAATTGGTCGATCAATTCCCGCTCTTTATGAAATTTAATACACATTTCAGAGTGAAGTAAAGCATTATCCTGCACATGCTGCGGATCGCCGGGCCGTCGGCCGCGTATCAACTGCTGCAGCCGGAAAACCAGGCCCACAAATAGGCAGCCTGCCCGCATTCGACATGCAGCAATATCCGCCCGCCGCGCGCCTGATGAATGGCGCATGGCACACCGGCGAATTGCACCATCGCGGACGGGCTTCCAGACGCCGGATCAAGGCTGGTGCCCTGCGAAAGAACGCTCATCCGGTTCTCTCCGGTGAGTTCAAGGCAAAGCCAGGCATCGCTTGCCTCAGAAACGGCAAAACCCTGCTTGTGCCAACCCGGAGAAAGCTCCAAAGGCCTGTTCGAAATCATGAGGACCCGGTCACGCGCAATCTGCAGGACGGCATTTTCGTCACTGGTTTCGGCCATGAAGCCAATCGGCTTTTCGGCAGGCATCGCCGGTTTGATCGCGCCAGCCGTCTTGCCGCTGACCAGCAGCCGATGCAGTCCGAACAGTGGACGCACGCTAAATCCCTCACCAGAAATAACGGCCTGCTCCCATACGGGTAAGGGTGACCATTTGACGGCTGCATCATAGGCTTTGAGATCGTCAACCATTGAGCCGCTTCCCTTCCGGATCAAATGCACAGACCGGGGATATCCTCGCCGTCTTGGATTTGCCCAGATGATACAGTTCGACCGATTGACCCAGCCGCGAAAGGCCGTTCTCGACCAGCGCCAATGCGATTGGTCGACCAAGGACGGGCGACCAGTAGCTTGATGTCACGAAACCCGCAGACCGGTGCTTGCCCGAAACTGTTTCTATCAGATGTGCCCCCGTTGGAAGTGCTGCCTTCCCTGCATCAACCGTTAGTCCGACCGCCTGCAGTCTTCCTTCACGCATGGCGTTTTCAGTAAACAGCGAACGCTTGCCGACATATTCATTCTGCCGTTTGTCGCGCGGACCGGTAATGCCAAGGTCGTGCGGCATCGTCGTTCCATCCGTATCCTTGCCGGCAATGATATAGCCCTTTTCGGCCCTTAGCAGCAGCAGCGCTTCAGACCCCAGCAGGCAACCGCCAAGTTTTGCGGCACCCTCGCGCATGGCAGAAAGCAAGGCAGCAGCCATGGACTGCGGGACAGACACTTCATAGGAACGATCCCCGGTGAAACTGACACGTGCCACGCGCGCTGCTGCACCCGCGAACTGCCCTTCCCGGAAGCTCATATGCGGCAGCGCCGGATCATCAAGATCAATCCCGAGACCAAGCCCGGCGACAAGTTCCCGCGATGCCGGACCGGTTGCTGTCAGCGTTGCCCATTGCGGCGTCGAATTGTGGATATAGACCTGGTCCGGATCGAATTGGTCCTGCCGCCATTCCTCAAGGCGCATGTACACGCCCTGCACATGCCCGGATGAACACGACACAATGAAGTGCTCATCGGAGACCTTCGAAACGACACCATCGTCATAGATCACGCCCGCCTCGGTCAGCATGAAACCGTAGCGTATCCTGCCCGGTTTCAACGTCGAGATCGTCTGGTAGGAATTGAAATCCATCAATGCTGAAGCCAGTGGGCCCATGACCTCGATCTTGCCGAGCGGCGAGCCGTCGAGAATGCCGACCGTCTGGCGCGCCCGCAATGCCTCGGCCTGGATCGCCTCTGCCCAGTCTTCAATGCCGAATTGCGCGCCGTAATGCGCCGGACGCAGCCAACCGCCATATTCCCTGAACACGGCGCCCGCCGCCTTGTGCTCGTTTTCCAGCGTTAGCCGACGCACCGGGTTCATCAATTCACCGCGCCTGCGACCGGCGATCACGGTAAAAGGCACCGGCACAAATGGCGGACGGTAGGTCGTGGTTCCTGTCTCGGCAATTCCGCGCCCGGTTATGGCTGCCATCGCAGCCAATCCGTTCATGTTCGAGGTCTTGCCCTGATCGGTTGCCATGCCAAGCGTCGTGTAGCGCTTGAGATGCTCGACAGAACGGAAGTTCTCGCGCGCTGCAAGTTCCACATCCTTGAGTGTCACATCGTTTTGCAAATCGATCCAGGCGCGTGTCTTGCCGCCCGGTTCCGGCCATGCCGCGCCGACATGATAGCGCTGGATCCCTTCTGTAACCGCAGGCGCTTTGCCCTTGCCACCCCCTGCCGAAAAGCCGGAGGCTATGGCAGCATCAATATCCATTTCACCATTGGCCGCACCGACAATCCGCATGGGGCTCATAGTTCGGTTCACGGCATTGTCCGGCACAAAGGCAGCAATGGTCTCATCAAGCCGCAATTTCCCCTTGGCCTGGCAGAAAAGATGCACGCTTGGCGTATATCCGCCCGAGACCAGCAGGCAGTCGGCAGCAATCTTCCTGCCATTGACCAGCACATGCTCGATACCGCCGTGCCAGCCAACGCCCTCAATCCGCGCGCCTTGCCGCAAGTCGGCAATCGTGACCGTGGCACCTGCATCGCGCAGTGCCCTGGCGACCAGCAGTGAGCGATCATTGTTGGTGGCCAGAACGATTTCGCTTCCCACCAATATGCCATGCTGCCTGAGATAAAACAGGGCCGCTTCCGCCAGCATCACGCCGGGCCGGTCATTGTCGGCAAAGACCAGCGGCCGCTCGATGGCACCTGCTGCCAGGATGATTTCCCCGGGCCGCAATTGCCACAAGGCATCGCCGCCAGTCTCGCGCCTTTGCCAGACCGAAACCAGATCATGGTCATAAGTACCGAAAGCCGTGGAATTGAGCAGGACCTGATGTCCTGCGGCGCGCAGTCGCGACAACTGCAATTGCCCCCAGTCAGCGCCGCCCATGCCGTCAATCTCGACATCGCACCATCCCAGCGTCCCGCCTGCCTCGGCGCGCTCATCCACCAGCATGACCTTGCGTCCTGCATCTGCCGCCGCGCAGGCTGCTGCCAGACCGGCTGGACCGGCCCCGATGACCAGCAGGTCACAGCTTTGGTGGAACACGGCGCAATCGGCAGCAGGCTCATTCGTCGGATCAACCCTTCCAAGGCCCGCCATTGCCCGTATGCGCGGCTCGAACAGATGCCAGTCCGGCAGGATGAAGGTCTTGTAATAAAATCCGGCCGGCAGGAACCGGGCAAACCGGTCTAGCAGAGCCGAGCGGTCACGCGCCGCAGACGGTGCGGAATTGACGGATCGCACTTCCATGCCATCGACCAGACGTTCAGTGGTGGCGCGCAGATTGGGCGTTGTTTTTCCGTCGATCGTTACATCGACAATCGCATTCGGTTCCTCGCTCCAGGAACCGAATATCCCGCGTGGCCGGTGATATTTGAAACTGCGGCCGATGATTGCGAAATTGTTCGCCAGCAATGCCGAGGCAATGGTGTCACCCTGCCGTCCTTCCAGGCTGCGGCCATCGAAACTGAACCTGATCGTTGCGGAGTTGAAGCCAGGGAGACGTCGCGCGTTCATTTCTTTACCCGCTTTGTTTCCCGCCGCAATGAATCGCTGGCGGTCACTTCATGCGAAACCGTGTCGCGCTCCATGGCGAAGAACTCGCCACAGGTCGTGTGCACCCAGATTTCGCGCGTCGAACCCTTGGGATTGGCCTTCGAGTACAGATATTGTGACCAGTCTTCCGCGCTGATCGTTTCGGCAGGTTCGGGCCGCACCTTGCCCGCTTCCGCGCCAAAGTGAAATTCTGTTTCATCGCGTGGTCCGCAAAACGGACAGGTGAATATTTGCATGACCCTTGCCCTAATGCGCTATGCCGGAACCGGCGGCTTCATCGATCAGCCGACCAGTCACGAAGCGGTTTAGGTCAAACGGCGCGCTGATTTCATGGTGCTCGCCGGTTGCCAGGAGATGTGCCAGAAGCCACCCGCCTGCCGGAATGGATTTGAAGCCGCCCGTTCCCCATCCGCAATTGAGGTAAAGCCCGGGAAGCGGTGAAGGCCCGATCACCGGGGAGGAATCTGGAACCACATCGACATTGCCTGCCCATTGGCGCAGCATCTTCAATTGGCCAAAAGCGGGAAACATTTCCAGCATGCCCGAAAGCACCGTGCGCTGCATCGGCGGATTGCCGCGCTGTGCATAGGATGGCACACGGTCAAGCCCGCCGCCAATCACCAGTTCACCCTTGTCGGACTGGAACATGTAGGTGCCTGTGCCCAGAAACAGCACCACCGTATCGAGGATGGGCTTCACCGGCTCGGAGACCATGGCCTGAAGCGAATAGGACTGGATCGGCAATTTGAACCCGGCCATGGCCGCGATGTGGCTCGAATGCCCCGCCGCTGCCATGCCTACTGATCCGGCGCGAATTTCGCCACGGCTTGTCTTGACCCCGCAGCACCGCCGATTTTCGATGATGAAGCCCGTCACTTCGCAATTCTCGATGATATCGACACCCTGGCGGTCCGCTCCGCGCGCATAGCCCCAGGCGACGCCGTCATG
>JAGRLM010000523.1 GCA_020441795.1 Nitratireductor sp. | reverse complement strand
CCGCCGGGCGAATTGATGTACATGTGGATTTCCTTCTTCGGATTTTCCGCTTCAAGGAAAAGCAACTGCGCGCTGACCAGCGTCGCCATGCCATCCTCGATCGGTCCGGTAATGAAGATGACCCGTTCCTTCAGAAGCCGCGAGAAAATGTCGTAGGCCCGTTCGCCACGATTTGTCTGCTCCACAACCATGGGAACGAGGTTCATGGCGGTTTCGATTGGATCTCTCATCAATGATATTCCTGTATTTCCTGCCCTGCCGCCATTGGCAGCAGACAGGCTCATGGGTGGAAAACGATTCCCGCGAAGCGTTCATCAATACATATGGCATGGCATAGCAGGATTAAAGAGCCGGTTAACCGCCGAAATTTTGCGCAAGCCCTTCCCGCTTTCCGTTATCCGCATCCATCAGCCCAGATGGCGTGAATGCAGGAAATCTGCCAGGTTCCTTGTGCTGCTTGCCCCGATCTGGTGCATGTTGTTGACAAGATCATCCTTGAGAATCTTGTAAACCACATCGCCGCCAGATTGACCCAGTGCCCCGACACCAAACAGGAATGCCCGCCCGCACAGTACGAAATCAGCGCCCATCGCCAGTGCCCGCATGATATCAAGCCCGGTACGCACGCCGCTGTCAAACAGCACAGCCGCACGGCCATCGACCCGTTTGGCAATTTCTGGAAGCACATCAATCGAAGCTGGCGTCCCGTCAATCTGGCGCGCACCGTGATTGGAAACCACGATACCGTCCGCGCCCAGCGAAATCGCCATGTCCGCATCGTCGGGATGCATGATGCCCTTGACCACAAACGGCCCTTTCCACATTTCCCGCAATTGCGCCAGATGAGCAAGATCAACCTCGCCAAGCCGCTGCGGTTCGAGGAATTCCGACAACGACTGCAGTGACTTGTCTTTCGAGTATTTTTGCAGGATCCGCAGACTGGGGGCACCATGGCGAAGTGTTTCCAGCGCCCAGCGCGGCCTCGCCAGGATCTGCGCAATGCGCGCAGGCGTCATGCGTGGCTCACCCCTGATCCCTGCCTTTCGCTGGCGCTCCCGTGTCGAATTTTCCGGCACATCGACCGTGACGACCAACACGGAAAAGCCGCTATCGCTGGCACGCTTCACCAGATCCGCCTCGATATTCCTGTCCTTGATCGTGTAAAGCTGAAACCAGCCATTGCCTGATGCGATCGCTCCGATCGTTTCCGGTGTTTCGCAGGCGACCGTCGAAAGGCAGTAGGGAATGTTGAAATCGCGGGCCGTACGCGCAAGGATGCACTCGGCATCGGGCCACATCAGACCGCTTAGCCCAACAGGCGCAATGCCAAACGGCGCGGAATAGGTCTTTCCGAAAAGCTGCGTTTCGACGGTCGGATTGACATTGCCGCGCATCAGCCGTGGAATGAAAAGGATATCGTCAATTGCCGAACGGTTGCGCTGCAAACCGGTTTCGATGCCAGTTCCCGAGGCAAGATACTCCCAGCCAAAATGCGGGACACGCCACTGCGCCCGCGCTTCCAGGTCACTGACCGAGGGAAATCGGTCCAGAATTCTTTCAATGTCCAAGGGGTTCTCCCGCAATGATTTTTGCGAGACTGGTTTTTTCACAGGCCAAAATCAAGATGCATGACGGCAAGCGGGCAAGTTTGGCAAAAAATTCGCAATCAGCCCCTTTCCTTGACCTTCTTGCCCTTTTCGGGCGAGGCCGGATTGGAAACAGGTTTGCCATCAATCACAAGGCCTGACGCGGCATCCTTGCCTGCCTTTTTCGATGGTGCAACAAGACCGGCGGAGATGACCAGTTTGGCACCATCTTCGACCGACATGTCGAGAATCTCGATATCGGTTTCAGGAACGAAAAGCAGGAAACCCGATGTCGGATTGGGCGTCGTGGGCAGAAAAACGCTGACCGACTTCACACCACGATCTTCAAGGCGATGCCCGACTTCTCCACGGGTATCGGTTGCTATGAAGACAATCGCCCACAGGCCCGGGCGTGGATATTCCAGCAATCC
>JAGRLM010000061.1:477-7921 GCA_020441795.1 Nitratireductor sp. | reverse complement strand
CCGCAGACCGCCACGGCATCAAGTTCACGTGGTTCGCTGTATGATCCGCGCGGCGCTGTGCCGGTTCCAACCGAGAAGCCGCAGAACATGGCCGCCTTGGCTCCATCAGGCACGAGCGGTGAGAAAATCGACCCGAGATATGTGCCGCAGCGCCGAGCTCAGCCGCCGGCAGCCGACCATAACGTGCCGGACTATTCGGTGACGACCGGCTCGATCCGCAAGCCTGCTGCACCCACCCAAACAAGCTATACGGTAGTCAGCGGCGACACGCTTTCACGCATCGCATCGCGCCACAACACCACGGTTTCCGCGCTGATGCAGGCAAACAGCCTGACCAGTTCCAATATCCGCCTTGGCCAGAAGCTGGTAATCCCGACAGGCAGCTCGACAACTGCTGTAGTTGCGGCTGCCAAACCGGTTCCGGCTGGTGTTGAGCCAACCGTCACAGGGTCCGTGCGAACCGAAACGGGAACGCAGCCCAAGCCTTATGTCAAACCGACCACGGATGCCGTGAGCAGCCAGGTTGCTTCCAATGATGCCACGGCACCAGCACGCACGGGCATCGGTGAATTCCGCTGGCCGGTGACGGGCAGGGTGATCTCCGCCTTCGGTGACAAGGTCGGATCAACCCGCAATGACGGCATTGATATCTCGGTTCCAGAAGGCACAGCCGTCAAGGCTGCCGAAAATGGCGTCGTCGTTTATGCAGGTAGCGAACTGGAAGGCTTCGGTAATCTGGTCCTCATTCGCCACTCCGGCGGTTGGGTCTCTGCTTACGCCCACAACAAGTCGATCGAGGTTGCACGAGGCGCGGAAGTTCGTCGCGGCGAGGTCGTTGCAAGATCCGGGCGAACCGGAAATGCCGACATGCCCAAGCTGCATTTCGAATTGCGCAAGAACTCGACGCCGGTCGATCCGATCAAATATCTCGACTGACCGGGCCACACCCAAACAAGACCAAGAAAAGACCTCCAGTGAACTGGCCTGCCTTCTGGCGGGCCTTTTCTGGTTACAGCGACCGGCCCATCCGTCCGGCAAGGTCCTGCACATATTGCCAGGCCACGCGTCCGGAGCGGCTGCCGCGCGTTGTTGACCATTCGAGCGCTTCGGCGCGGGTCCTTTCGGCGTCCTGTTCAAGGCCGAAATGGGCTGCATAGCCAAAGATCATGTCCAGGTACTCGTCCTGGCTGCATTTGTGAAAACCCAGCCAAAGCCCGAAACGATCCGACAACGAGACTTTTTCCTCAACCGCTTCTGCCGGATTGATTGCGGTTGATCGCTCGTTTTCGATCATGTCGCGCGGCAACAGGTGGCGGCGATTGGAGGTGGCATAGAACACCACATTCTCGGGCCGTCCTTCCACGCCGCCATCAAGGGCTGCCTTTAGCGACTTGTAGGAGGTGTCATCGGTATCGAAGGAAAGATCGTCGCAAAACAGGATAACCCGCTCGTTGCGATCGCGAATCCTGTTGAGCAATACAGGAAGCGAATCAATATCCTCTCGATGGATTTCAATGAGTTTCAGCGGATATTTGGCACCAGAGGCATTGACCGAGGCATGAACCGCCTTGACCAGCGATGATTTGCCCATGCCACGCGCACCCCACAGCAGCGCATTGTTGGCGGCAACGCCATTGGCAAAGCGTTGCGTGTTTTCCTCAAGGATGTCGCGTACGCGGTCTATGCCCTTCAGCAATGGCAGATCAACTCGGTTTACCTTCGCGACGGGTTGCAGCCAGGCACCATCGGCATGCCAGACAAAGGCCTCTGCCTCATCCAGCGTCGTGGCAGGCGTTTCAGCCGGTACAGCGCGCGCCACCAGAGCCAGCAATGCATCGAGTTTGGCGTTCAGATCGCGCAACATTTCTTCGGCCAATGTCATTCTCCGTGACTTCGTATGTTTAAAATCCGCACTTGTTCAGGCTCGAGCGGGCATAGCACGCTGTTTGCAACACGAAAAGCACCCGCGCCGCATTGAAATCATGTCGATCACGCTTATCTGCGCGTTTGCATTTGCCTTGCGGATGGCTATATTCCGCCCGCTCCGGAACATGCACATCCTTGCAATGCCGGTATTGGCCGCGGCGCCTCGTCCGGCAAGTTGAAAACCAATCAGGAGAAAAGCCCCATGACCGGAACCGGCGGCTCGTCCGAAATGCTGATCAGCATTCTGCCATTCATCTTGATCTTCGTGATCATGTATTTCCTTATCATTCGTCCGCAGCGCACCCAGCTCAAGCAGCGCGAAGCGATGCTGGCCGCCATTCGTCGCAATGACACGATCATTACCGGTGGTGGAGTTGTCGGCAAGGTTACCAAGGTGATAGACGATAGCGAGTTGGAAGTCGAAATCGCTGCCAACACCAAGATCCGCGTATTGCGTTCCATGGTTGCCGATGTCCGGGTCAAAGGCGAACCGGTAAAATAAACCCGCCCGCCGCAGCTGCGCTTTTTGCTGCGCTGCGGCCCGAAAGGCTGTCTTATGCTGTATTTTTCCCGTTGGCAGATTGTCGCCATCCTCGCGGTCGTTCTTGCAGGCCTGTTGTATTCTGCGCCCAATTTGCTGAGCCAGAGCCAGCGAGACGCGTTGCCCGATTGGGGTCCGAAAAACGCCATGACCCTGGGCCTCGATCTTCAGGGAGGGTCGCACCTTTTGATGAAGGTCGACCGGGAAAACCTGCAGGCAGAAAAGCTCAACACGCTGGAAGACGATATTCGTCGTATCCTGCGTGAAGAGAAGATCGGCTATCGCTTCTCGAAAAGTGGTGACGATGGTATCAACGTCACATTGCGCGACGCAGCAGATCTCGCAACGGCGAAATCCAAGCTGGAACCTCTGACCAGGCCCGTTGCAGCAGGCCTCTTTGGTCAGGGCAATGTCAGCGAAGTGGCAATTACCGAACCATCAGACGGTGTTTTGCGCCTGACGCTTACGCCACAGGGCATCGACAATGCGGTGTCCCATGCCGTTACGCAATCGATCGAGGTCATCACCAAGCGCATCAACGGCCTCGGCACTTCAGAACCGATTGTCCAACGCCAGGGAACTGATCGTGTTCTGGTGCAATATCCTGGGCTGCAGGACCCGCAAAAACTTAAGGATATCATTGGTACGGTTGCAAAGCTCACTTTCCATCTGGTTTCTTCCGAAATGAGCGCGCAGGACGCTCTTGCCGGTCGTCCACCGGCCGGAACGGAGATCAAGTATGAGATCGACGGCGAACGGCAAGTTCCCTATCTCATCGAATCTCGCGCCATGGTCGATGGTGAAAACCTGACCGATGCGCAGCCCGGCTTTGACCAGCGCACCAATGAGCCGATCATCACCTTCCGCTTCGACACCAAGGGTGCCACGCGCTTCTGCCAGGTGTCGTCTGCGAATATCGGGCGGCCTTTCGCTATTGTTCTCGACAACGAGATCATTTCTGCTCCCGTCATCCGTGATGCGATTTGCGGCGGCTCCGGGCAGATTTCCGGCAATTTCACTGTGGAAAGTGCCAATCAGCTTGCAGTTCAGCTCCGCGCTGGCGCACTGCCAGCCAAGCTTGACTTCATCGAAGAGCGCACGGTTGGTGCGGGTCTGGGTGCAGATGCAATCTCGGCCGGCAAGATAGCATCTGCAGTTGGCGCGCTTCTCGTTGTCGCTTTCATGTTCATTGCCTATGGCTTCCTCGGGCTGATTGCCAATGTCGCGCTGATTGCCAACGTTGCGATGATCATCGCTGCATTGTCCATTCTCGGTGCAACGCTGACCCTTCCGGGCATTGCCGGTATCGTTCTGACCATGGGCATGGCGGTCGATTCGAACGTCCTGATCTATGAGCGCATTCGCGAGGAGCGCAAGAACGGCAGAAACCTGATCCAGTCCTTCGACGCAGGCTTCAAACAGGCGCTCGCAACCATTGTTGATGCCAACATCACTACGCTTATCGCAGCCGTCATCCTGTTCTATCTCGGCTCGGGTCCTGTTCGCGGCTTTGCCGTCACACTCGCCATCGGTGTCGTGACAACCGTGTTTACCGCCTACACCTTTACCCGTCTCCTTGTTTCCTTGTGGGTTCGCTATCGCCGCCCTACCAAGCTGCCCGATCGTCTTTGGGGGGTTATCCCTGAGGATACGAAGATAGGGTTCATGAAAAACCGGCTCTTTGCCTTCCCGCTGAGCGCAATTGCGGGCATCGCATCGGTCGTGCTCTTCTTTGCGGTGAGCCTCAATTACGGCATCGACTTCAAGGGAGGTACGCTAGTCGAATTGCAGGCCAAGACCGGAACAGCCGATATCGGGGCCATCCGCACAACGCTTGGCGATCTCAATGTCGGTGAAGTGCAGGTGCAGGAATATGGCACGCCGTCAGAGGCTTTGGTGCGTGTCGAAAGCCAGAACATGGGCGATAGTGCGGAGCAAAGCACAGAGGCCAAGATCAGAAATGCACTGAGCGATGAATATGAGTTCCGCCGCGTTGAAGTGGTTGGGCCAACCGTCTCAGGCGAATTGGCGCAAGCGGGAACGATTGCTGTCATATCGGCGCTTCTGGCAATCATGATCTATATCTGGTTGCGCTTCGAGTGGCAGTTTGCGCTTGGTGCCGCGATTGCCACACTGCATGACGTCATCCTGACCATCGGCATGTTTGCCGTATTGCAACTGGATTTCTCGCTGCCCTCCATTGCCGCGATCCTGACCATCGTGGGCTACTCGCTCAACGATACGGTTGTCGTCTATGACCGCGTGCGTGAAAATCTTCGAAAATACAAGAAGATGCCCATACCGGAACTGCTGGATCTGTCGATCAATCAGATGCTGTCGCGCACGATCCTGACATCGGGAACAACGTTGCTGGCATTGTTCGCGCTGTATTTCCTGGGCGGGGAAGTGCTGTCTTCCTTCACCTTTGCGATGATCTTCGGCATTGTTGTCGGCACCTATTCCTCCATTTTCGTCGCGGCGCCGGTACTGATCCTGTTCAAGCTGCGGCCAGGCCAGGTTGGTACACCTGACGCCGAACCGGGCGGTGTAGAGGTCAGCGGTGCAAAGGGTGCCTGAGCGAGGTGACAAACCTCCCATGCTCGCAATGGAATTGCGCCCGGCGCATTTTCCGGGCCGGGCACCCGTCGACGCCTATGGCGATGGCGGTTTCCGGTTTGCAGACATGAGCCACAAGGGGTCGATGCTGTTCCTGCCAAGTGGCATTTACGCGTGGAATATCGAGGCAGGTGATGCATTTGCGCCTGCATCCTATGACACGGTGATCCGCGAGGCCGACCAGATCGAAGTGTTGCTGATTGGCACGGGGCTTGACCTCAAGCCCATTCCTTCCGAGCTTCGCGGCCTGTTTCGTGACAAGGCGATTTCTGCTGATTCCATGAGCACGGGTGCCGCTGTGCGCACCTTCAACGTGTTGCTGGCCGAGGGCAGGGCGGTCGCCGCCGCCTTTCTGGCGGTATGACAACGCTCGCCTTCGACCATTGCCGCAATCTCCTGCGCGAGGCGGATTATGACCGTCATGCATCACTGGCATTTCTCGCTGAAAAGCCCGGCAATGCAGCCGCCGCATTGTATGCCTTTGACGCAGAGATCGCCCGCATTCCCTTGCTGGTTTCGGAGCCGGCACCTGGCGAGATCAGGATGCAATGGTGGCGCGAAGTTGCAACAGGCGAGCGCGAGAGCGGCGGCAATCCTGTCGGCGAGTGCCTGAGATGGGCAATCGAGGCAAACCAGTGGCCTGCAGCTGCCTTTGAGCGCTATTTCGATGCCCGTATCGGCGATCTCTACAACGACCCGATGCCAGATCGCGTTTCATTCGAAGGTTATGCGGGTGATACTGTTTCGTCCTTGTTGCGCCTGGTGGCAATCGCCGCTGGTGCTGGTCCTGGTACTCCGCTGGACAATGCCTGTGGCCATGCCGGAATCGGCATGGCTGTAGCGCGCTGCCTTCAGGCTGTCGCAACCGACCGCAAGCGCCAGCGCGTGATGATTCCTGCAGATATCCTTGCGGCTACCGGTCTTGATGCAGGCACATTTCTGGCAGAAACGCCAGACCAGCGCCATTTTGCAGCCGTTGAAGCATTTTCTGCCTATGGAGCCGATCATTTTTCAGAAGCTCGGGCAGCCGCCAGCAATATCGATCCGGTTGGCAGGCTGGCACTTGTTTCGGTCGCTCCATCCGTGCGACTCGTTGAAAAGGCGATGCGAAACCCGCAAATGGTCTTGTCAGGCAATCTGCACCAGTCTCCGCTTGCCAGCTTCTGGCGAATGTGGCGCGCCAGCCGCAGCGAGCGCAGTATCTGAATTTGCCGCTCTTGTGCACGGTTTGACGTAAAGGTAAAAGACGTCATGCCTCTGACCATACTCGTCCCGATGATACTGCTTGGCCTTGCAATGGTCGCTATTGCCATGCGCCTGCTTGGTCTGTCGAAATCCGCCTCGATCAGCGCCATTTCAGACGCAATCAGACTGCTGCAAACCGACTATCCGCAGGCAGTGATCGAGGAAGCCATATTGGCAAGCGACGGCAGGGCAGCAATCTTGAAGCTTGAAGACGGAACAACCGGCCTTGTCGAAGCCATGGGCGACCGTTTCGTGACCAGAATCCTTTCAGTAGATGACGTGCAAGCCGTCCAGCGGGTGGATGATTGCTCGCTGATGTTACGGCTTGCCGATTTCACCTTGCCGGTTGTGCCCTTGACATTCGCCGAACCCAAGGCAGCACTCAAGGCAACCATCTGGCTAACGGGAGATGCCCATGCCTGATTTTCCAGCCGTAACCCAGATCGCCATCCCGTTCTTCATTCTAGCCATCCTGACGGAAATGCTGGCAGTGAAATATGGTTGGGGAAGGGGCGAGTTCGAGATGAGGGACACATTTTCGAGCCTCGCAATGGGCGTTGGAAATGTTGTCATGGGCATCATCTTCGGCTTCATATCCTATGGCATCCTGATCTGGTTTTGGCAGTTTCGGATGTTCGATCTCGGTTTTCACTGGTGGGTGGGGCTGATTGCCTTCCTGCTCGATGACCTGCGTTATTACTGGTATCATCGCTTTGCGCACCGCATCCGCTGGTTCTGGGCCGAACACGTGAATCATCATACGAGCCAGCACTACAATCTCTCGACAGCCCTTCGCCAAAGCTGGACCGGGCATTTTACCGGCGCGGTGCTGCTTTCCGTCCCCTTGGTGCTTCTCGGCTTCCACCCTGCCTTCACAGCTTTCGTCTACGGCTTCAACCTCGTCTATCAGTTCTGGATCCACACAGAAGCAATCGACAAGATGCCACGCTGGTTCGAGGCGGTCATGAACACGCCAAGCCACCATCGCGTCCATCATGCCACCAATCCGCGCTATCTCGACGCCAATTATGCCGGAACACTGATCATCTGGGACAGGATGTTCGGCACTTTCGTTCCCGAACTGGAAGAGGATCGTCCGCGCTACGGGATTGTTCG
>JAGRLM010000061.1:0-394 GCA_020441795.1 Nitratireductor sp. | reverse complement strand
GCCCGGCCTGACATTTTCGCAACGCCTCAAATACCTGTTCATGCCACCTGGCTGGAGCCATGACGGCAGCCGCAAGACCTCTGCCGCACTGAAGGCGGACTTTGTTGCCCGATATCCGGACGAGGCCGGAAAGCCGGGTCTGCCGAACATGCATTAACCATCATTTGATGAAGGCATGTCGGTAACCTTTCCTTAACCATGACAAGTAGGTATCTTTCTCCTGCAGCAATCATGGGGAGTATTAGGTAATGGCGATATCGCTGGCGGATGCGGTAGTTTTGCCCTGCGGGGTCACGGTTCCAAACCGCATTGCCAAGGCTGCGATGACAGAGGGCCTTTCAGCCGGCGACAACCAGGCCAATGAGCGCTATGTGACGCTCTATCGGCGCTGGGG
>JAGRLM010000522.1 GCA_020441795.1 Nitratireductor sp. | reverse complement strand
GAACCACGGCGATGACGGAAGTCCATGTGTAAAGCGACATTCCAAGATAGGGCGCGAGCATTCGCCCGGCGACGATTTCGACGACCAGGCTCGCAGCAGAAACCATGCCCTGCAACATCACAAGAAGCACCAGCGATACAGCCCTGCCTTCAGCCTTGTTCATTCTCGCACCAAATTCAGTCCGGTATCAATCAAGCGAACCTAACCCTAGCCAACAGGAATACAAAACCGCAAGATGTAACTTCAGTTTCGTAAACAGTTGAATCGCTTTCTCAACAACGATTTGAATCGATGGCTGAACCTTCATCATTGCCGGCAAGCCGCTGAGAAGACTCGATATTCAGTCCTTTTCGAAGCGTCATGCCTCTACGGCTTTACCGAAAATGACAATCGCAAATCCGACGAACATCAACAGGAGGTTGAACACGGTGAGCGCCAACGGTTTTCCCTTTCTCATGCCAACCAGAGCGGCCAGCAGGCATTGCAGCGCGTAGTAAAGCGCAAAAGCCCGCGAGGCATAGGAGATGATCTCGAAGACATTGGCGCTCCAAGTCAGCGCGACCCCCAGCGCAACGAGCAGCGCATAGGCCTGGCGAACGCTGAGTCGTCCGCCACTGACTTCGGCAAACAGGCCGCCCGATCCGCCGGTATCGGCAACGGCCGCAGAAAACTGCGCAGCAAGAGCGGCCGCCACCAGCAACCAGGGCAGCACCGGTGAAACCACTGCCATCATGTCGATGATTGCCGTCTCGCTCAGTTTGCCTTCAGGCGCTGCAATCGCGAAAGACAGCATGCCGATATAAGCGAGGTATATGAGCGCCGAGACAAGCTGTGCCAGCCGCATCGACGAAATGCGGGTCTTTGCATCATATGACCTGCCAAGATAGCGGGATGTTTCGAAGCCCTGGACTGTAACGATCAAGCCAAAGCCGAGCGTGATCGCCTCAAGCGGCCCCACCGAAACTGGCGAATATATCTGTTTGCCGGCCGCTACTTGTGATGTCAGGAACCAGCCAAGGCCGACCAGAAGACTCGCAATGATGGCAAGCTTGATGGCGACCGAGATATATTCCATGCGCTCCAGCATCCTGAAGCCCTTGGTCCAGCCGACTGCAAGGATCAGGGAGAAAACCGCCGTGGTGACGACCTTTCCTGCAAAAGGGCCTTCGACCGGCGTGAGGCTGACGGCGAAGGCGCCAAACAGGTTGAGGTAATAGGCAACGGAGATGACATAGGCGAAAGCCAGCGCCCAGGAAGCAGCTGTTTCAACGCCATGTTCTCGCGCCCCGGAAAGGCTGCCCTCCGCTTCCTTGATGTTGAAGCGGATGGCACTGCCGAAAGCCCAGGCTAGGGCGCACAATGCCGCCATCGCAAGCGCCGCATAGGCACCGTAGGCATGCTGCAGGACGGGACCCAGCACCAGGAAGCCGCTGCCGATGATCGAGGCAAGCGGGGTCACTGTTGCACGCCAGTTCTTGGAACTTGCAATGCGCGGCTGCAGCAGGACAAGCCCCGTGATCAGCAGTGCTGCGACAATCGCGATGTCAACCATGGTGCTTGAAAGTCATGGCTAGGCTCAAATCCCCGCCCGACCAAGGTCAATGATGAAACTCTGCGCTGTCGCTGCCGAGCCGTCATCTGCACAAAGCCACAAGATGATCTGGTTGTGCTCATCGGGGTAAAGCCGCCGCTTGATGCACTGCATTTCCATCGACGATTCCTCACCCTCGGGTGTCCACCACTTTTCCAGCTGACGCTGGGTGAATACCCAGCCCGGCAATACCGTATTGACCCGAATATTCATCGGCCCAAGCGTTTTTGCCATGGTTGTCGTCAGCCCCTGTACAGCGGACTTTGCAGTGGCATAACCGGGAAACATGTCTTCCTTGAGCAACCATGAGGCCGAGCCCATATTGACGATCGCCCCGCCGCCATTTTCCGCAATGATCGGTGCTGCCGCCTGGATCGCAAAAAACTGGTGACGCAGGTTGACCGCAAACCGGTCATCCCAATAGTCTTTCGTGACCTCGCGCCAGTCATGCCGGTCGTCATGCGCGGCATTGTTGATGAGCGCCTTCAACCCGCCAAGCTCTGCGGCGGCGTCGTCAATCGCGGTTTTCAACGCATCGGTATCGCGAAGATCGAGTTGGCGAAACCAGGGCTTTGGCCCAGTGCATTCACCGATTACCTTTTGCGCTGCTTCCTCATTGATATCGACAAAAGCGACCTTCGCGCCTTGTGTGGAGAAAAGCCTGACGAGTGACGCGCCAATTCCTGCCGCGCCCCCGGTAATGAAAACGGGCCGATCTTTCAGCGATGGGTAATTTGCATATGCCATGGGTGTTCTCCTTTGGCCTGCTTGTTAAGCGCCGAAGGGATTCGGGGCAAGGGCGTGGATTGCAACACCCGACCGATTGCCGCGAAGAAGCCTATAATTGTGCTTCGCTCCATGTGATGATCTCGCGCGCCGTATTGGTGAACAGCGTGCCCATGGCGGCAATAGCTGCATCGGGATCGGTGGACGCGGACGGCTCTTCTGCGGTGAACCGCTTGGAGGCGACAATGCCACCGTCGCGGTCAACTATCTTGGCATATAGGTCGATGATTGCCGCCGGGTTTTCATAGGCGCGGAAGTGGAAATACCGGATGTCGATATTCAGCCGGTTTTCAGGGTCAAGCGCATCTGCGGGACGCAGGACCGCCGTATCAAGCCCGGCATTTTCAAATCCCTGGATGAGCTTTGTCTGGAACAGGTTCGGCAGGTTGTCGGTCCATTTCGCGCTGCCCAATTGCGCCCATTGGACCGGGCTTTTCAGTTCCAGCACCTTGTCGGTATTGAGCGAGAGCAGGACCGAAGGCTCGCCAATCGCCAGTTGCCAGCTGACGGGTTCGCTACGCGCAGGGAAACCCTTGGGAGGCAACAGGTCGGTGAGCACGCTGTTCTTTTCCTCGGCTCCGCCAGTCATTCGCTCAAGTCCCTTGAGAATGTTCTCGAAGCGATCCTTGTTGCCGCTGAACACGGTTTCAAGGCTGCCGAGCGCGCGAGCTGCAGCCTGCGTCCAGCTGCGCGAAGCCAGCGGATCAGCAATAATGGTAGCCGGTTCGCCATTGCTGGCCTGCAACAGCGGCGATTGCGCCGTTCCGCCTGTCAGCATCACATTGGCGGCACCCGTCAGCCCCTCATAGTCTATCCCGGCGGTGGTATCCTCGCGAACCGGGGTTCGGGAATCGACGGATACGATGGCAACAAACGCATCGGGACGGTTCGCATCCAGCGTCAGTTCCCTGATTTCGCCAACCTGCAATCCGTTGAAAAGCACCTTGCCGCCGCGCGCCATGCCTGAAACCGATACCGGATAGACGATGCGGTATTCGGTTCGAGGGCCAAAGCCACCGTTGTTTTCAAGCCAGTAGACAAAGCCGGCACCGCCTGCCAGCGCCGCCAGCGCAAAGATCGCGATCAGCA
>JAGRLM010000521.1 GCA_020441795.1 Nitratireductor sp. | reverse complement strand
GTGGTTGGAAGCTTGTCTTGCGCCATGGATCATATTTGGCATTTCAAATTGCAAGCGCAAGGCCATCCGTCACATTCACCCAACGGAAATTCATCCCGGCCCCCAGACCAGTGCGCGAGACAGTGGCTGCAAGCTCAATCGGCGAAGATGCCAAGGTCTTCCATAGGCCGTGAGGCATTGTCCAGCCACATGCGTCGTGCCTGGGCGCGGCGGCGGCCCTGGTCATCGATGGGAAGCTTCAGCATGTTCAACAAGGAGCGTACTTCCTGCCGAGCAGATAGATGCGAAAGCGTCGGTCCCGAGCCGAGGGTTTCAGAACTCATTTCATCGAGTGCAGTCATGCCGACCGGGAACAGTTCACGGAACACCACGCGTTCCGAAATGCCGTCGGCAAGGCGGCAACCCAGGCGCATCGACAGGTCCTTGAGGCTTTCCGAAAGGCTCTGATTGTTGCGGGAAGTAAGGTGCGAAAGCCGGTTGCGAACCACAACCCAATCCATCAAGCCATTGTCGACGGTTCTGCGGTGACGGCGGGCCTCGCGCACCATCTTGGCGTAATGGGAGATATCGATGACTTCGCCCGTTGCGGGGTCAACCTGGCCAAGGACATCGAAATCGACGTATGAATCATTGATCGGGGTAACCAGCGTATCGGCCATGGAATGGGCGAGACGCATGGAATAACTGTCGTGACCAGGCGTATCGATCAGGATGAAATCATGAGTGCGTTCAACCTGTTGCAGGATATCCTGAAACTGGCCAAGCTCGGTTGTCTCGTTTTCGGCGACTGAATCTGCAATGGCGCGATCAAGGACAAAATGGTCCGGCACTGCGAGGCTAATGCCACGGCGGCGGTTGTTTGCCTTGCGGTTTTCGATATAGCGGGTGAGGCTTTTCTGGCGGCTGTCGAGATCGATGCTCGCCACCTTGTGCCCGGCATTCAGCAACGCAACCACCAGATGCATGGCAGTTGTCGTCTTGCCAGAGCCACCTTTTTCGTTGCCGCAAACAATGACATAGGCCTGACGCGGCCCAGCTTCCCGTGTTCCAAGCATGTTCATTGGCGTTCGACCCACAACTATTCACCGCCCCTGAAAACAGTGTCGTTCAAATCTGATTCAGTTTCAATACGGATACGGCTCCAGGGACCAATTAGTTTATAATTGGTTAAGGCTATGATTGCATGCCTTTGGGTCAATTCAAGCTTTGGTGGAAAGTCCTATAACAGCCCAAGTTCAGCCAGTTCTGCCCGCAGATGGGGTGGAAGTGCGTTGGCCCCTTTGCCCCCGCCCAGATCACGCGGGGCATCCTCGGCTGTCAGATAGCGCCAACCCTGAAATGCACGTCGCGGCTGCCATTGGGTAAGCACCGGTTTTGGATGCAAAACAAGGTCACAACGCTGAATGCCTTCCCTGTCCGTGAAGGGACGAATATCAATCAATTCCTGACGGATTTGAACATTGCCCTTGATCACCCAGTAAAGTGACCCACCATCCAGCAAGTCAGCGGCGCGCTTGGGCACCATTCGCGTCGTGTGCTTCTGCTCCGCAACTTCACCCAAGCGACGTTTTTCATCGAGCCGCCAGTCGATCCAGGCGACCAGTTCCTCGACCGAGGATACTCCCACGCATAATTTGACCAGATGAAGTGCCATTGCAGGAATATGGATCAGGGCTGCCTGCTATTCAAAGGGTGAAAGCGGCATCAGCCCCTTTTCCACAGCTTGCCGGTGAAACAGATCAGCCCCC
>JAGRLM010000060.1 GCA_020441795.1 Nitratireductor sp. | reverse complement strand
CTATCGAAAATTCCAGATATTTGCCAGCATTGGGGATGGCGCGAAGCAGATGCATGGTGAAAAGCGTCACCATCGACAGATTTGCGCAATGCGGCGTGCAGGCATAGCCTGCCTCATCCCCCATGGCAGCCACCTGCATGGTGCGCACCATCCCGCCAAGATACAGGATATCGGGCTGGATGATATCAACCGCATGCATGGCGATCATGCGCTTCCAGTGCTGGAGGTCGCAATCCTGTTCGCCACCGGTGACAGCGATGTCGAGCGCTTCGCTCACTTGCCTGGTTTCCTCCATCAGCCAATAGGGGCAAGGCTCTTCATAATGCTCGTAGCCATGCGCCTCGAGCATTCGGCCCACTTCAATGGCACGTTTGGGAGAAAAGCCGGAATTGGCATCAACAAGCAGCGAAACGTGGTCGCCAAGAGCCTTTCGCATCGTGGGAATGATCTCTTCCGTCCGCCCCGGCCATTCATCGCGGTCGTGCCCGCATTCTGATGCGACCCTGAACTTGAACGCGTCAAAGCCGAATTCATCGCGAAGGCGAACCAGCCTTTCGGCTTCATCCTTCGCAGTGATGTCCCTCCGCATGGAAGAAGCATAAGCGCGAAGCGCGCCCGGCGTTCCGCCCAAAAGGCTCGCGACCGGCTTCCCGGCCTGCTTGCCACGCCAATCCCAGATGGCAGTATCCAGACCGGCCAAAGCCCTGCGCAGGTAAGAGCCCGGATATTTGTGCTCGCGTTCGGGTATTTCCCGTACCAGCGCCTCAAGTTCATCAGTGTCGCGACCCAATGCCCATGGGGCAATTTGCCGGTGCAGAATCTGAACGGTGATATCCGAATTATAGGTGGAAACCTGGCCCCATCCGCACGCACCGTCTTCGGTGGTCAGCCTGACAAAACCCACGAATTCATTGGCAAAAGTCTCTATCCGCGTGATTTTCATGCTGCCCCCACCTGCCTTGGCCTATTCCTCAAGTATATCTTTAACGGTTGTTGCCAACTGCTTCAAAGTAAATGGCTTTGGCAGAAAGCCGAACTTCTGTTCCTGATTGTCCGGAAGGTTCTTGGCGAAGGCTTCCTCCGCATAACCGGACATGAAGATGAATTTCAGGTCGGGATGGGTCTTGCGCAATTCACGGAATAGAGTGGGGCCATCCATTTCCGGCATCACCACATCCGAGACAACGGCGTCGATGGTGTCGCCGATTTCTTCCATGATCTCGAGTGCCTCGATACCGCTTGAGGCTTCATGCACTTCATAGCCGCGCGAAATCAGGGCGCGTGAGGCGAAGGCCCGCACCGCATCCTCGTCTTCCACCAGCAATAGCGTGGCGGAACCGGTCAGATCCTTGGCGCGTTCCTTGCGCTGCGGTTCTGCGCCATTGGCAATCGCCTTTGCTTCGGCAGCAGCATTGTCCAGCGCCTGCTCTTCTGCCGCCTCGGCGTCGCTCACGACATGGCGCGGCAGGAACACGCGAAAAGTCGTTCCCTCTCCAAGTGCACTGACGGGATAGATGAAGCCACCCGTCTGCTTGATGATTCCATAGACCGTGGAGAGGCCAAGGCCAGTTCCCTTGCCAACATCCTTGGTGGAGAAGAACGGCTCGAATATCTTCTCCATCACCTCTTCGCTCATGCCGGTACCTGCATCCTGCACTTCGATCAGCATGTAGTCGGCGGGCGGCATTTCCTTGTAGCCATAGGATGCCACTTCACTGGCAGGAATGTTTGATGTTCTGATCGTCAGCTTCCCGCCATCAGGCATGGCGTCACGGGCATTGACCGCCAGGTTGACGATAACCTGTTCGAACTGTGAGATGTCGGCCTTGATCGGCCAGATGTCCCGTCCATGCACCACGTTCAACGAAACCTTTTCGCCCAGCAGCCGGTCGAGAAGCATTCGCAGATCAGACAGCACATCACCCATTTGCAGAACCTGCGGGCGCAGGGTCTGACGGCGCGAAAATGCCAGCAACTGACGAACCAGGCTCGCGGCGCGGTTGGCGTTCTGCTTGATGTTCATGATGTCCTGGAAGGACGGGTCCGACGGGCGATGATTGGCGAGCAAAAAATCGGAAAAGCCGATGATTGCGGTCAGAACATTGTTGAAGTCATGCGCAACGCCACCGGCAAGCTGACCCACGGCCTGCATCTTCTGCCCTTGCGCGAACTGCTCTTCGAGTGCGCGTTGCTCGGTGGTTTCCATCACCTGCAGAATCACGCGTTCATTGTCACCATCGCCACCGCCATCCATGTCGCTCATCATCGCGGTGTTGAAGAAATAACGCCCGAAACGGCCCTTTTCGCCGGCAATCGGCAGGTCGACCGGCTTGATGGTTCCCTGCCCTTCAAGTGCTGCTGTCCAGGCCTCTCTCAGTCCTTCGACATCAGCAATGGGAACCAGATCGGAAAAGGTGAGATTGGAGACGCCATTTTTCCCGGCTATCTGGTTGGCAAAGAGTTTCTGGAATGCAGCATTGGGCCTGCGAATTCTGCCCTCACCGTCCAGCGAGGCAACGGCAAATGGCGTGTTGTTGAAGAAACGGGTAAAGCGAACTTCCGCGTCCCGCAGGGCTGCATCGCCACCGTCGCCAAGCATCCGGTTGATCACCAGCGTGCGGGTTGCACCCGGTGCGCCATCGGAATTGGCCGGCATGCGGTGGTAAAGCCTGACCGGCAGGCTGGTTCCGTCGCTCTTGGCCATGTCCAGGTCAATTACCACGGTCTTGCCGGAACCCGCTTCACTGCGTGCCGCATCGAGAAGAGCCATCCCCTCGCCAAGCACGATATCCCTGACATTGACGCGATCAGGTTCGAACCGGGCAAGGTCGATGCCCAACCAGTCGGCCAGCGTAGCGTTGAGATAGACGATGCCACCATTCTTCTCAGCGGAGTAGAAGCCGGCCGGAGCGTGATCAAGATAATGGATCGCGTTCTGCAGCTCCTGGAAAGCTGTTTCCTGACGCCGACGATCGGAAGTGACATCCGATACCTGCCAGACAGTCAAAGGCTTTGAATATCCGTCGAGATTCATCGGGCGCGCGCGCAGCCTGAACCATCGCGCTCCCGTATCATCGCGCTTCAAGCCGCTCGGCAAACGGAATTCCTCGGCAATGGGATGGCCGGTCCGAACGGCATTGGTCATTCGGTACACAACCTCGGCTGCTTCTGCCCGGCGCGAGAACAGGGTTTCTATCCCCATTGCCTCGCTCTCATTGCTGGCTCCGATCATGTCGGCATAAGCGCGGTTTGCGTAGACGATCCGGCCTTCGCTGTCATTGACAACGACGCCTGAATCCATGCCGTCAACCAGCCGCTTGGAAAAATCATCCGCCCTGCGCACCGAGCTCAACTGAATGAAGCCGAGCACCAGCGAGAACATGAAAAACACGCCAATTCCAGCCAGGCCGCCCAGAACGGCAAGAATTGCCGGTTCACCCAGCCTTTCCTTCCCCCAGACATAAATCAGCATGGCAACAATCGCCAGCACGAGACCCAGCGCGAACAGCCGCGCTATACCCATGGATCTGCCCGGCGTGTTGATTAGCGGCTCGACCGGATTTGCGGGTTTTTCATTGCTGTCCATTCACGCCCAATCCATATTCGGCAAGTCGACCCATGCACGGTCCATTCCCGGCAGCGCTTCGATCCTGTTGCCCAACAAATGCATGCCACACTTGAATCATATTACTTGCCTCCGCGAAAGGCCATTTGGGCTTTTTTGCACCCCTCCCACAAGGCAATGGAAAACTGGCGGTTGACCACAGCATTGAAGCGCCCGCCTTTTCCTCCTTCGCGCGATCATGGTATCGCCCCATTGTTGGGGGATAAAATTGCTGTATACAGCAAGTTAACGCATGGTTAATCGAAAGATGTGACCATTAATCAACTGAAATCGCTGATTCCTGGAGGTTCAGCACAGCAAGACTCTTGGCGCTGCAAGATATGGAATTCTGACAGCGACCCTCGGGGCGAGGAGTATGAAAATGACATTTCTGAATTCGATATTCGGAGAGAACAATCAGGCATTGATGCTGGTAATTCTCTTCATCGGGCTGACAGTGGCACTGATTCTGCTGTTCTGGGTATGGCGCAAGATCACCTCCGGCAGCCAGTTGCGCGGCGGTAGAAGTCGCCAGCCACGGCTTTCGGTCACGGATGCGGCCATCGTCGATGACAAGCGTCGTCTGGTACTGGTTCGGCGTGACAATGTTGAACACCTGCTGATGATCGGTGGACCGGGCGATATTGTCATTGAACAGAATATCGTGCGCCATCAGGCATCAGTTCCCCAGGCCATGGCTGTGCCGGAAGCACCGGTCGAACCGCAGCAGGTCGGGGAAAAGCCGCAGGTTGCCGAAGTCCCGGCCGATAATGGCAGGACTTCACGGCTGGCCTCGGCGGGTGCCGCAACAATTGCGGCAGCCGGGGCAGCGACCGGGGCTGCCGCAGCGATGGGAGACAGCGTCAAGGAACGCGCGTCGGCCCTGATCAATGGTCGTTCGAATGGTGCCAGGGCCCAACAGCCCGCAGTTGAAGCTGCCAGCGATGACCCCATGCTTGATGATTTCGATGTTGAAAACTTCGATCTTGACGGTGAAAGCGAAGTTGCTTCGGCGGAAGATGTTGCAAGCCTCGAAGCCGAGCTCGAAACCGAGCTGGTGAGCGCAGAAACCCAATCGGAACATACCTCGCAGACGAGTTTCGTTGAAACTGGTCGCGAGCCGGACTTCGATGCGATGCTGAACGAGCACATCTCATCGCCGGCTGCAAATGACGGACGACCAGCAAACGGGTTCAAGGGCACTGCACCAGCCATTGACGCGGCACCGGAGCCGGTGCCTTCTCCAGCCAATGACATGGAAGACGAGATGCAGAAACTGCTGAATGAATTGTCGGTCGGGCGCTAGCGCCCTGCCAATCTCCATATTGATACCGACATAAAAAAAGGCGCCTGAACGGCGCCTTTTTCTATGGCTTGAATTTGCGATTGTTCGAGAACGGCCAGAGCCTTGAACCTATTCGTCGCGATAGACCTTTTCGCGGCGCTCATGCCGCTCCTGGGCTTCAATCGACAAGGTGGCAATCGGGCGGGCATCCAGCCGCTTCAGGCTGATCGGCTCGCCGGTTTCCTCGCAATAGCCGTAGGATCCGTCCTCGATGCGGCGCAGGGCTGCATCAATCTTGCCGATAAGCTTGCGTTGGCGGTCACGCGCGCGAAGTTCAATCGAGCGATCCGTTTCCGAAGAGGCCCGGTCCGCCATGTCAGGCAGTTTGTCCGATTGTTCCTGGAGACCATCAAGGGTTTCACGCGATTCCTTGAGGAGGTCATTCTTCCAGGCAACCAGCTTGCGACGAAAATATTCGCGCTGCCTTGTGTTCATGAACGGCTCATCGTCGCCCGGCACATAATCCATATCAAGCGCTTGAGACATCCTGCAACTCCGTAAACCCGTTGAAGTGCGCGCCTTATAGCGTCCGCAGATGAAAGTCTCAAGACTGTATATTCATGGTCACCAGAAGCACTGCATACATCGCCGACACCCAGGCCTACAGGGCTGCGCGCCGCTCCTCGATGCGATCAAGCATTTGCAGTCGCCAGTATTCAAGCTGGGTGGCCGCCCTTCCCGCCAATCCGCCGCCCCATTGCAGGCCATAGGGCTCGAACAGCTTCCAGCGGTCATCTCCGCTTGTGATGGCTGACGCGATCAGCAAGCCTCCCATTGCGGTGGTGTTGAGACCATGGCCGCCAAAGGCGGTTACCGCCCAGAACCCTTCGCGAAGCCTGCCGATCAATGGCATCTTGTGGATGGCGTATCCCATCAGGCCGGACCATGCCGTCTCTATTTCAAGATCGTCCAATTGCGGATAGACAGCCTGGATGTCACGCCGCAATTTTTCACCCAGATCGCGCGGCACCGACTGCCGGGTGGTGATGCGGCCACCCCAGACAAGGC
>JAGRLM010000520.1 GCA_020441795.1 Nitratireductor sp. | reverse complement strand
CTCGATCAGGATGGTGGTTCCGGAATGGCGGGCAGCGTCGCAGGCAAACAGAAGGTTTTCCTCGAAACAGGCTCTTGCGCTATCATGCGTGGTGACCCCCGCCATGACATGCAGGTTGCGGGTTCGAGTAGCAGCGGCATATGCCAGCCCCTCGCTGATATCGGCACGGGCTTCGGCTTCGCGCCCCGGCAATGCGGCAAGCCCGAATTCCCCCTTTTCCGCATTGCCGCGCCGCGTATTGAGACCCAGCATTTCCATACCGGTTTCTTCCAGCGCCAGAACGACTTCGCTTGCGGGCGTTTCGTAAGGCCAGTGGCACTCGACCGCATCAAATCCTGCAGTGCGTGCGGCACGAATGGCTGCAGGAATGGGCAACTCATTCCACAGGAAGCCAAGATTGGCGGAAAACCGCGTCAATCGCCCCACTCCAGATCGAATTTCTCGACAATCGCGGCGACTTCATTGGGGTCCAGCATTCTTGCGTCATGGCCGCGAACCAGCATTGCCAGTCTGGCCGTGTCTTCAAGTTCCTCGATCGCGTTGCAGGCAGCTTCCACATCGCTTGCCGCCACCACGGGTCCGTGATTGGCCAGCATGACGGCACTGCGCTTGCCTGCAAGTCCGCGCACAGCCTCACCCATGGCCGGGTCACCTGGAAGAAAGAACGGCAACAGCTTCACCTTGCCGAGCTTGATGATCGAATAGGGTGTCAGTGGTGGCAGGAAATTGTCCGCATCAATCCCCGGCATCATCGAAAGTGCCACCGCATGACACGAATGAAGATGCACGACTGCTCCGGCAGTTGAGCGGGTATCATAGAAGGCCGAATGAAGCGCCATCTCCTTGGTGGGTTGATCACCACCGATCAACTTGCCAGAAGGGTCAAACCGGCTGAGGCGCGCAGGATCGAGCCTGCCGAAACTCGTTCCGGTCGGAGAGACAAGCAGTCCGCCATCCCCGGTGCGAGCCGAAATATTGCCGGAGGAGCCACCCGTCAGCCCGCGCTCGAACATGGATCTTGCGAGCACGCAGATCTGCTCGCGCAATTGCGCTTCGCTACTCATCTTGCCTCCAGTCTGGACAAGGCATCTGCAAAGAAACCTTCCTGCCCGAAATTGCCGGATTTCAACGCAATCGCAATGTCATGGCCATCGCTTTGCGCAAAGCACCATGGCACGCCCGGAGCGATCTCCTCGCCGATGTCGAGGCGATGCACATCAAGTGCCCTTGTCACAGCGCCCGATGTCTCACCACCTGCCACGACAAACCGCCTTGCACCCAATTGGCGGGCGCGTATGGCGATCCCGGCAAGCGCGTCCTCGACAATCGAGCCGGCCTTGGCAACGCCAAGCTTCTGCTGCGCGGCGCGAACGCTGTCAGGCTCGGCCGTGGCATAGAAAAGCGGCATTTTCGAAAGATCCTGCCCCTCGAGCCAGGTGAGGGCTTGTCGGATTCCGTCTTCTGCCAGTTGCAGGGGATCGAGGCGAAAGCCCGGAACACCAGTGCCCAGGTAATGTGCCACCTGCGCCCGGGTCATGGCCGAGCAACTGCCGGAAAGGACAAGGCCGCGCGCCTTTGTTGTCGGCAAATCCTGCCGCACTGCGTCGTTGCCGAGCAATCCGTCGCGCTCGTAAAGTGCAGGCAATGGCATGGCGAGCGCACTGCCGCCTGTCATTAGCACCATGTTACGGCAGGCTTCGGCAATGGTCGAAAGGTCACTGTCGGCGATGGCGTCAACAACAACATGGGCTATCCCTTGGCCGGCAAGCTCGCCAAGCGCTGTCCGGATTGCCTCAGGGCCGCGGGAAACCTGCAGATGATCGACCAGACCAACCGGGTTTTTCACCTGCGGCTCAAGCAGGCGCATGAGATTGCTGTCACGCATTGGCGTCAGGGGATGGTCGCGCATGGGGCTTTCAGCCAGCGGCAGCCGCCCGACAAACAGGTTGCCCATATAGACAGAGCGTCCGTTCTCCGGAAATGCCGGACAGTAAATGGTCTGGTCGGTTCCAAGCTCCGCCATCAGCGCCTCGGCCACCGGCCCGATATTTCCGTGCGGGGTGGAATCGAAAGTCGAACAATATTTCCAGAAAATGCGGCTGGCACCCGCTGCCTTGAGCCAGGCGAGTGCTGCAAGGCATTGCGACACTGCCTCTGACACCGGGGAAGTGCGGCATTTCAGGGCAATCACCTCAAAGGACGCCGTATCATCGGGCACATGGTCAGGCACACCCATGCGCAGGCTTACCCTGACGCCGCTGCGGGCCAGCAAGCCGGCGAGATCGGTTGCCCCGGTAAAATCATCGGCAATGCAGCCCATCAATGTCGCCAAACCGGATACCTCCCCAGCTTCAGAGATTTCCGACATAACCCCAAAAGGCCGAAAGTAACAGTCCCGTCGCGTTTCGGGGCCAGGCTGCGTTCCTCCCCGAAGGCATGTCGCGGGTACTTCAAACGCCAAAAGGCTCCGCAATCGCGGAGCCTTTCGGAGGAGTGAAAAAGGATGGATATGATCAGTAGCAGACCTTGATGCGCTTCCACTTCCAGCGGTAGCCGTTGAAATACTGCTGCTTTTCCCAGTAGCAGGAAGGCGCATAGTAGCTGTTGTAGTAGTTGTTGTGGCGGTGATGATGGCCACCGTAATAGCTGCCATAATAGCCGCCTGCATTGGAGGCTGCGGTGGTTGCGACGAGGGCGCTGCCGGAAACGACGGCTACGGTAAGTGCTGTGGTAATTGCCTTGCGGAACATGTCATTCTCCTCTGTTTGTTCGCGGAGGCGATCACCGCCTTCCGATGAACCAGAGATAGCATCGGCAAATTCGGGGCGATGTGCATTATTGCACAAGCCGATGCACATTGCTTTTGAAGCCTTGTCAGGGAAGCGCATCGGCGATGGCATAGCGCGCATACGCAGCGCGCAGCCACAGCAACCTGAACTTCGCCAGCGGGAATTTGCCGGGCATTGTCTGCATCATCGCAGGCAGTCGGTTGTCATGAATGGAACTGCCGGAAAATTCGGCGGCAATCCGCCCGGCAATACAATTCCCGGCAAAGCTTGCCATGGCAACGCCATTGCCATGCCAGCCAAAGGCGGCATAGGCACCCTCCACCCCTTCCAACCTGCCTGCAAACGGTGTCAGGGGACGGGTCAGGCAAACCAGTCCCGACCAGGAATATTCGGTTTCCACCGAGCTCCAGGCCGGAAACATTGCATCGAAGGCCGAGCGCAGGACAGCAAGGCTTTTATGAACCCCGTGTTCAGAGGCATCCAGTCCGCCCCTGCCGCCAAAAAGAAAACGACCATCAGGCAACAGCCGGAAATAATGCAGCAGCTTGCGGGTATCCGCCGAGGGTATGGTCGAGGTCCAGCCTTGTGCAGCCAATTCATCGCGCGAAAGCGGCCGCGTCACCAGTATTCGCGAAAGCGCCGGCAAGAACCTGCCATCAAGGGCGGGAGACAGATCGTCCTGCGCATATCCGTTGGTGGCCACCAGAACACGGCTTGCAACAACCTCACCATCAGGCATCTCCAGCACATGGTTACCTGCGCCGGTTTTCCAGCCAATCACCGGTGAATTGGCGAAAATCAGTGCTCCGGCCCGGTGTGCTTCCATTGCCAAGCCACGCAGATACTTCATCGGATGCAGGCCGAAGGTCGATTTCGTCAGCAGTCCGCCATGAAATTGCGTCCCGCTTGCACCCATTTCATTAAGCTCGTCGGCACCGACGACCCTCGCATCCTCTCCGAAGAGCCGCTCCAGCAATTCCGCTTCCTCGCGCAATCCGGCAAGGCGCGAGGGCTTGTGCGCCAGCAACAATTCTCCCGGTTCCACCCTGTCGGCATCGATTTGATGCGCTTCGAGCAATTGCGCCACGTGATCGACTGCCGCACGTTGGGCGGTGTGAAACGCCTTTGTGTCGGCTTCACCGTGGCGGGCCAGCATTCCTTCCCATGACAGCTTTGCCGAACCTGGACAGCAAAATCCGCCATTGCGTCCCGAAGCGCCCCAGCCGACGTCACCAGCCTCAAGCACGGCAACCTTCATGCCGTGATCGCGCGCCAGGGTCAGGGCAGCATTCAGCCCGGCATAACCCGCGCCAATGATTGCAATGTCGAATTTCCGTGATCCTGAGAACCGGTCCGGTGCAAAACCGAGCGGCGGTGCGGAGGCTTCCCACCATGAACCGGCAGGTCTGGCGCGATCATGAACATCTTGATGGTGCAGCGGCATTTCAAAGCATTGGAACCTGCCGTTTCACCGGTCAAGTGCCTGCCCTGGAAATTCATGTCCTGGATGGTGATCGGTGTTGCCATGCCAATCCTGCAAGCAGTGCGAACGGTCGGCCCCGGTGTTTGCCTTGCCAAAACGCAGCAATTCAGCGAAACAGTCTCGCAAAATATCGATCCTTGCGGAGCTTAGTGCCAAATGACCATCAGATTTCACAAGGGCGACCTGCCCGACCTGTCGCGTTACACGAGCAGTGCGGCAATCGACACGGAAACCCTGGGCCTGAACCCGCATCGCGACCGATTGTGCGTGGTCCAGCTGTCGCCCGGCGATGGCACTGCGGACGTGGTGCAGATTTCGCGCGACCAGCGTGAAGCACCCAATCTGGCACGTCTGCTCGCCGATGAATGCATCGAGAAGATATTCCATTTCGCCCGCTTCGATATCGCTGTTCTCTACAATGCCTTCTCCGTGATGACGACGCCCGTCTATTGCACCAAGATCGCTTCGAGGCTGGTGCGAACCTATACCGACCGGCATGGGCTAAAGGACATCACCCGGGAATTGCTGGGCGTTGACCTTTCAAAGCAGCAGCAAAGCTCAGACTGGGCAGCAAGTGAACTCAGCCAGGCGCAACTCGAATATGCCGCGTCCGACGTGCTGCATCTGCACCAGTTGAAGGCAAGACTGGATATGATGCTGGAACGCGAAAACCGGGTTGAACTGGCTCAGGCGGCCTTTCGCTTCCTGCCCTGGCGGGCAAGGCTGGATCTGGCCGGCTGGCCGGAGGAAGACATCTTTTCGCACAGTTGATGGCGGGGTTTCATCGCCGCAACCGGTGTTGCCGCGTCAACTATTGGAATGGTTAACGCTTTTGCCGTAAAAAGAACATGAAAACGGTGTTGCTGCCGTTCTCTTGCGCGGTCTTGCGGGGCGATGATCCTGACCCGCTGACATGACCTGGTTCAAACCAAGCTGGAACTCCCATTGGCCAAACCCGATCCGAATCTGCATGACTGGCGGAAAGAACCGCAATTTGCCGGTGCCAGCGCGTCGGACGGTCTGGATTTCATGTCCTCCGGGCGCGGGGCAGAGGAATTCCTGCGTGCGCATCGCCACAGCAGGCTCGTCCGCTTTCTGAAACTCGGATTGCCTCTGGGTGCAGCAATCGTGATTCTCGGAATTGCAGGCGTAACGCTGCTGTCGAATTCCGGGCTTCCCGATGTCGAGATTGGCGATACCACCGTCAAGGATGGCAAGCTTGTGATGAGCAATCCGCGGCTTGATGGCACCGACCAGCAGAACCGGCCCTATAATCTGACGGCAGACAAGGCCGTTCAGGATTCGGCCAAGCTCTCCCGGATTTCGCTGGAGGCGATTGTTGGCAAACTGCCGATCAGCAATGACGGATTTGCCGCGGTCAAGGCCGGAACCGGCGTCTATGACGCTGATGCCAAGACGCTGGAACTGGGCGGCAATGTGAGCGTTGATACCGATGACGGGATGTCGATACGTCTCGAAGATGCGCAGATCGATATCGGTAGCGGCTCCATCAAGAGCGCACGGCCTGTCGAGGTTGATACCGGCAATGCCAATATCAAGGCACAGTCGCTATCGGTTTCCGACAAGGGAAAGACGATCGTTTTCACCGGCTCGGTGCATATGACAATTCAGCCGCAGTCTGGTGACGGCACTGCGAGCATCTCCACCCAAGGCGAATTGCGCGGAACCAAACCGGTTGCGGGACAGGACAGCACCGCGCAATGAGAAAACTGTCCGCATTTCCCCGGCTCGCGGTTTCCTGCGCGATGGTTGCGAGCCTCGCAATGGCGGGCCCTGCGCTGCCGCAGGACAAACCAGCTTCTCCCGCCTTTGCACTGGGCGATCGAAGCCAGCCTGCCGATATCAGGGCTGACCGGCTGGAAGTGCAGGACAATAACGGTCTCGCGATCTTCGACGGCAATGTGAAGGTGGTTCAGGGCAGGACCAGCCTCGAGACGGTCAAGCTGACCGTGAGCTATGCCGACAATCGGAACGGCAATCAGCAAGGGCAAGGCGGATCGAAAACCGGGGCCAATGCGCTTGCCGGCAATATTCGCACCATCACCGCCGAAGGCGATGTGCTGATGAATACCGGCAACCAGTCGGTATCAGCCGCAAAGGCGCTGGTCGATATCGAACAATCCGTCGCAACGCTTTCGGGCGCTGTGCGGCTGAGCCAGGGTGAGAGCAGCTTCGAGACCGAGGTCATGGAGATCGAGTTCGGGGGCGATGCGGACGCGCCGGGCGACGGTATCGAGCGGGTGACTGCACCGGGCAAGGTGAAACTGACCTCGCCAAGGCAGACCGCCATAGCAGACAGTGCTGTCGTGGAGATGGCGAAACAGATTGCCAATCTTGATGGCAATGTGATGGTGAGCGATGGCAATGGCGTTCTCAATGCCCGCAAGCTGACAATTGAATATGAGCGTGGGGATAGTGCTGAGGCGCTGCCGGGCGACAATGTCAAACGGATATCCGCAAGCGGTCGGGTTACCATGAAATCGGGTTCGCAAACGGCCAATGCCGATACGCTCGAGGTTCGGATGGCTGACCAGTTGGCCATACTCAACGGCAATGTGGTCGTGGTCGACGGGCAAAGCACGATCAGCACGAATTCGCTCAATAT
>JAGRLM010000059.1 GCA_020441795.1 Nitratireductor sp. | reverse complement strand
CAGAAATTCGAACTGCCCGGCCGCGGTCCCATCGGCGCAAACTGCATGGCCAATCGCCGCGACTTCAAGACACCCGTTGCCGCCTTCGAGGACCGCGAGGTTGCCTCAATACTCACCATCAAATGGTGCGGCCAGTTTCACGAGACGAAGATTGGCCAGTCCCCGCTGGATGTCGTTGCATGGCACGGAAACTATGCGCCGGTGAAATATGACCTTCGCACCTATTGCCCGGTCGGCTCCATCCTGTTTGACCACCCTGACCCGTCGATCTTCACGGTTCTGACTGCACCCTCCGGTGTTCCGGGAACCGCCAATATCGATTTCGTCCTGTTCCGCGAGCGCTGGATGGTAATGGAAAACACCTTCCGTCCGCCCTGGTACCACAAGAATGTGATGAGCGAGCTCATGGGCAATATCTACGGGCAATATGATGCCAAGCCACAGGGTTTTGTACCCGGCGGATTGAGCCTGCACAACATGATGCTGCCACATGGTCCCGACAAGAACGCCTTTGAGGGCGCGTCAAATGCCGAACTGGTTCCGCACAAGCTGGACAACACCATGAGCTTCATGTTCGAGACCCGCTTCCCGCAGCACCTCACATCCTTTGCAGCCAATGAGGCGCCGCTGCAGGATGATTACATCGACTGCTGGAACGATCTCGACAAGAAATTCGACGGTACCCCCGGCACGAAGTGAACAATCCCATGCTGGGGCTTGCGCTTGGGCCCTGCACCTGTCCATTGTTCCAGCATGTAAATTCGCGCAGGGAGGCGCGCTCAAGCTCATGAAACTAGCGACATTGAAAGACCGCACCAGGGACGGCAGGCTGGTGGTAGTATCAAGGGACCTCACACGCTTTACCGAGGTCGGCCATATAGCCCGTACCATGCAGGATGCCCTGGATGACTGGGCGCATGTGGCACCCCGGCTGATGGAGGTCGCGGAGGGTCTCGAAACCGGTGCGCAACCGGCACAGCGCTTTCACGAGCATGACGCCATGGCCCCTGTCCCGCGGGCGCATCTCTGGGCGGACGGATCAGCCTATGTCAATCACGTCGAACTGGTACGCAAGGCGCGTGGCGCTGAATTGCCCGAAAGTTTCTGGACTGATCCGCTGATGTATATCGGAGCGCCGGACGCCCTGCTGGGTGCGCGCGATTCCATACATGCGCTGAGTGAGGCCTGGGGCATCGACATGGAGGGAGAGGTGGCCGTCATTACCGATGACGTGCCGATGGGAGTGACAGCGGAAGCTGCGCGCAACCATATCAAGCTTGTCATGATCCTAAACGACATTTCCTTCCGAAACCTCATACCCGGTGAACTTGCCAAGGGATTCGGCTTTTGCCAGTCAAAAGGCCCGACCGCCTTTTCACCGGTTGCCGTTACCCCGGATGAACTGGGGAATGCATGGGATGGTGCCAAACTCGCGCTGCCATTGCTCGTCGATCTCAATGGAAAGCCGTTCGGAACGGCCGACGCCGGCATCGACATGACCTTCGATTTCGGCCAGTTGATCGCCCATGCCGCTAAGACAAGGCCATTGGGGGCAGGGGCGATCATCGGCTCGGGCACGGTCTCCAACAAGGGTGCGGACGGCTCTCCCGGCAAACCGGTCTCGCAAGGCGGCAAGGGCTATTCGTGCATCGCGGAAATCCGCATGATCGAGACCATCGCCGATGGCAAGCCGACAACACCGTTCATGGCTTTCGGTGACACGGTACGCATCGAGATGAAGGATGGCGCCGGGCACTCGATCTTCGGCGCAATTGAACAGGAAGTGAAATCAGTATGACGAAGAAATTCGCATCCGCAGGTGACATGGCTGAGAAGCAGATTTCATTCAGTGAGATCGGTCGTGACATCTGGGCGTTCACCGCTGAGGGAGACCCCAATTCAGGTGTCATCATTGGTGACGAAAGCGTCATGGTCATCGAGGCACAGGCAACGCCGCGCCTTGCGGAAAAGGTTATAGAGCGTGTGCGCTCCGTCACCGACAAGCCGATCAGCCATCTGGTACTGACCCATTATCATGCGGTCCGGGTGCTTGGCGCATCGGCCTACAAGGCTCCAAACGTTATCATGAGCGACATGGCGCGCTCGATGGTAGTCGAGCGCGGCCAGGAAGACTGGGACAGCGAATTCCAGCGCTTCCCGCGCCTGTTCCAGGGGCATGAATCGATCCCTGGCCTGACCTGGCCCACAACAACTTTCGACGGTTCGATGACAGTTTATCTTGGCAAGCGCCGGGTCGATCTGATGCATCTGGGCCGTGCCCATACGGCTGGCGACATTGTTGCACATGTGCCTGATGCCAATGTCATGTTTACCGGCGATATCGTGGAATATCATTCCGCCTGCTATTGCGGCGACGGGCATTTCAGCGACTGGGGCGACACGCTGGATCAGATCCAGTGGTTCGACGTGGACGCCATCGCGCCGGGGCGCGG
>JAGRLM010000519.1:1635-2316 GCA_020441795.1 Nitratireductor sp. | reverse complement strand
AGGGAGAAGAAGATCATCGGCCCTTTGAGCAGCCGGGGCAGCGTGTTGACTGCAAGGGCGATAAGGAAGCCGAAAATGATCGCGCAAGGCGTGACAATGGCCGTATAGGCCAGGGTGAAAGCAAGTGCTGAATAGAACGGAAGATTCATGACGGCCGACACAAAGGCGCCCACCGAATCCGAATTGCGCCAGGCATCACCGATTTCGGCAAAAGCCAAATGGCTCCGATTCGTGTAGATAGCGCCACCGACAAACCGTCCGAGCGGCTGCCCATCGCGCAATTGTTGCGTTGCATTCTGGTCGACCGAGGTAGACTTCGTGCAGCCGAACGGGCCGCAATTCTCGACTTCCACAAGCACCTGTTCGTGTGGCGCATACAGCGACTGGAAAACAACCGAGACAATTGGTGCGGCGATGAAGAGTAGCATCGCAACTGCGGATGGCAGGATGAACCAGATGAAAGTTCTGTGCTTCATGGTACCTCTCCCCTTTCCTCCGCTGACCTGGAATCATGAGACGTGCCGCAGCATGGTGCCAGGCTTGACCGATCAGATTGGCCAAACACACGAAACAGACGGAATGCGCGACGCCGGGAATGGACCGGCGCCACGCCTGGTTTTTTTCTTACTTAAGGTAGCCTTTTTCCTTGGCTGCCGTGGCATAGGCTGCCTCGGCATCGGC
>JAGRLM010000519.1:0-1614 GCA_020441795.1 Nitratireductor sp. | reverse complement strand
AGGAAGTCGGCAATATTGTCGCCAAGGGCGGTGTGCATCAGACCCATATAGGGCTGCATCGGATAGGGAATTGAACCGGCAGCGATAGCGGCAGCAACGCCATTTGCGGTTGGCGCCGGCTTGTAGCCTTCGATCATCCAGACTGCGAGAGGCATTGTCGCGTCATTGAGGATTGACGGACCGGAACCGTTCTTCATGGCAAGGAATGTCGCGGTTGCATCCTCGTCCGAAATGTTCTTCGCAACGGTCCAACCGTCCCACCATAGCGTGGTTGCTGGAATCGAACCACCGCCAACAGTCATTGGACCGGCTGCAATCGTGTTTTCGGCCACACCCTCCACAGCGCCTTCATTGTCGGTCAACGGCCCCATGCGCGATCCCCACATGTTCATCAGGGCAGCATTCCCTGCTTCCCACTCGGCAGCAGCGGCATTCGAGTCATAGGTGAGGAAGTCCGGATTCATGTACTCGCTCAGCGCCTTCATCATGTTCAGGGTTGCGACACCCTTCTCGTTGTTGATTGACGGTTCCGCCGTGCCAGCCTTGAAGAACTCGCCTCCGTAGCCGAGATACATGTTCACGAATTCCTCGGCGAGGTTCCATCCCGCCTTGTAGGTGCCGGTTACCGGATATGCCATCAACCCGGCATCCTTGATCGCCTTGGCAGCAGCGAGAAATTCTTCATATGTTTTCGGGGGCTGCACACCAGCTTTTTCGAGAATGTCCTTGCGATATACCAGGTGCTGGGCATTGGCCATGAATGCAACGGCCATCACTTTTCCATCGATGGTGATCAGGCGGTTCTTGGAAATGTCGGCACCATGGGCAGCCACGAGGTCATCAAGCGGACGGACGACGTCCTTGTTGATCAGTTCGATAACCGAGGAATTGGCAACAACAGCGCTTGTATATTCGGCTGGATTGCCACTCATGCCCGCAACGTTGATCTTCTGGTGGTCCGCGGTCAGGTTGGCCTTCACTTCCACACCATCGCCGGCGCAGGCCTCGGCACCTTTCGCCACGGTTTGAATGGCCGGAAACTCGTTGCCAACGATGCTTACACGGCCTTTTTCAATGCCGCAGCCCGCATTTGCTGCAGCAGAGCCAGCCAGCAAAATTGCGCCGGCAAGCAGGGATTTCTTGAAGTGATGCATTTCTATCTCCCGATCTGGGCGCAGCCTTTTTTCCTGGCGCGCAACGCTTCCCTCCGGCATTCTTGACTGCCGTGAAAGCAAGACTGGCAGAAATTGAATACGTATGCAATAGCTTTTGTGGCAACTGGCATTGCAGGAGATTCGCCTGCAGTCTGTGCTGGTGCAAACAACCATAGCAAATCGGGGTCAGGACAAATGAACGATCTGCAAAATGCCAAATCCGTAATCCGCCAATACTATGAAGACCTTGATGCGGCAGTGAACCAAAGTGACTGCGTGGCCGCCATGGAACGACATTGCAGCCCATCAATGATCTGGCGCGGCTTTCACCCTTTCAACGAATTGCACAATCCCGGCGATGTCGCTCTTCAATTCTGGGCGCCACTGAAGGCGGCGCTGCGCCCCTTGCAGCGTCGGCTGGACATTTTCATGGCCGGACGCAATGCAATCGACGGGTTTG
>JAGRLM010000518.1 GCA_020441795.1 Nitratireductor sp. | reverse complement strand
CGCATGTTGAAGGCAAAACCGCGCAAATCGTCGATACCGTGAATGTGATCGGCATGGGCATGAGTATAGACAACGGCATCAATTTCGGTGACGCCGGCCATCAGCATCTGCTCGCGAAAATCGGGACTGGTGTCAATCACCACCACTGTCCGGCCATCCGGTCCGATCCGCTCGATCAGCGCAGAACAGCGCATGCGCCGGTTTTTCGGATTGGCCGGGTCGCAGGCACCCCAATCACCATTGATGCGCGGAACACCGGGTGACGAGCCGCATCCAAGAATTGTAAAACGCCAGGTCACGCAAACGCTTCCGGCGAAATCTTTGTAAACAGATTGAGGAAATTGCTGCTTGTCACGCGGGCAATTTCCGCTTCGCTCACGCCCATGACTTCACCCAATACCCGCGCGGTATTGGCCACATAGGCTGGCTCATTGCGCTTGCCACGATAGGGCGGTGGCGCGAGATAGGGTGCGTCGGTTTCCACCAGCAAGCGCTCGAGCGGCAGGTCACGGGCAATGTCGCGAATTTCCTGGCTCTTGTTGAAAGTCAGTATGCCCGAAAACGAGACATGCCCACCCAGTTCCACACCGGTCATCGCCAGGTCGCGCCCTGATGAAAAGCAGTGCAGGATGAAGGGAAAGGCACCCTTCCCTGTCTCCTCACGCAGGATTTGCGCCATGTCGGCATCGGCGTCACGGGCATGAATTACCAGCGGCAATCCGGTCGCACGCGCTGCGGCAATATGGATGCGAAAGCTAGTGGCCTGCTCGTCGCGGGGCGACTTGTCATAGAAATAATCAAGACCGGCTTCGCCGATTGCCACGACCTTGGGATGATCTGAAAGCCGTAGCAGTTCGTCCAGCGTCACATCCTGCTCGTCATGTGCATTGTGCGGATGGGTGCCAACCGAGCAGAACACATTGTCAAAGCGTTCGGCAATTGCCAGTACCTGCGGGAATTTCCGCACCCGCGTCGAGATCGTCACCATGCCTTTGACACCCGCATCGCCAGCGCGTGCCACGACAGCATCAAGCTCGTCGGTGAAATCGGGAAAATCCAGATGGCAATGGCTGTCGATCAGCATGGTGTCTAGCCTATGCCTCTTTCTCGACCCAACGCGGGAAGACACCCTGCGGCTCGGGCAATGCCGTGCCTGATGCAAGGGCATCCAACTCCGTGGCATGGCTGAAGTTGCGCTTGTCTGCGGCGACCGCCAGCAGGTCAAGCAGCTTTGAGGCACTTTGCGGCATGATGAACTGGGTAAAGATGCCGGCAATCCGGATCACCTCGGCCGTCGTCCACAACACGCTTTCCATGCGCACCGGATCCGTCTTCTTCAGCGCCCATGGCGCTTGTGCCGCAAAATAGCGGTTGGCATCGCCCACCACCTGCCACACGGCATCCAGCGCCTTGTTGATCTGCTGTGTCTCCATTGCCTTGCGGGTTTCGTCGCGAAGCGCATAGGCAGCATCCAGAATGGCGCGATCTTCCGCCGTCAATTCGCCCTTCGCCGGCACCTTGCCATCACAATTCTTGGCAATCATCGAAAGCGAGCGTTGCGCCAGATTACCCAGGTCATTGGCCAGGTCTGCATTGATGCGCGCAACGATCGCCTCATGGCTATAGGTGCCATCCTGGCCAAAAGCCACTTCGCGCATGAAGAAGTATCGTACCGGGTCAACGCCATAAGCCTCGATCAGGTTGAACGGATCGACAACATTGCCGACCGATT
>JAGRLM010000517.1 GCA_020441795.1 Nitratireductor sp. | reverse complement strand
AAATACCAGGCGCGCTTCCAGTTGCCGACATCCTCGAAGACTGCTCCATGCTCCTCCGCCCAGGAATGGATCGGGGTGCGTCGCGTCATGTCAAACAGGTCGCCCTTGGCATGGTTGACGATGGCGCCAAAGGTCACGGGTGTGTATGGCGCACGGAATGTCGTCAGGCCTACGGCGGGAATTTCCTTGCCAAGCGCCTGCGCTGCAATGGCCAGGCCATGCATGTTCGACATCTTGCCCTGGTCGGTTGCCATGCCGGTCGTGGTGTAGCGCTTGACATGCTCGATCGAATGCATGCCCTCGCGCACTGCAAGCCGGATATCCTTGGCGGTAACGTCGTTCTGGAAATCGACGAATGCCTTGACCTGGTCGTCGGGACCGGCACCCTTTGCCGAACCGATCAGGAAGCCTTCCATAGAGGCTGTCTCGTCGCAATCGGGTGCCTTGCCGCCGACTGCCTGCGCAGCCTGCGAAATGGCGTCAGCCATCGTCGTCGCGCCATTGCAGCCACCGATGCTGATGCTGTTCTCGGCATTGATATCCGGCAGGAAGCGGCCCGTTTCAGCATCGAATTTGGGCTTGCCGCGCGATTGTGAAAACAGGTGGATAGAGGGTGTCCAGCCACCTGACATGATGAGGCAGTCAATGGCGATGGATTGTGAGCCGGTGCCATCAACCGGCTCGACGGTCATGGATTTTACGCGCAGGCGTCCCGTTGTCTTCGTGACTGCGTGACCGGTCAGCACCTTGATGCCAAGATCATTGGCACGAGACAAAAGGTCTGATGAAACGTTCTTGCGGCAATCGACGATTGCCGGAATTTCGATGCCCGCCTGTTTCAGGTCGAATGCAGCACCCCATGCCGAATCGCAGGCTGTATAGACGCCAACCTTGCGGCCAACAGCAACGCCATAATGATTGAGGTAAAGCTGGGCGGCTGAAGCCAGCATGATGCCCGGGCGGTCATTGTCGGCAAAGACCATGTGGCGTTCGATGGCACCGGTTGCCAGTATCACCTTGTCGGCGCGAACCTGCCACAACCGCTCGCGCGGCAATTCGCTATCCGGGTTGGCAAGATGCTCCGTAACCCGTTCGACCAGCGCCACCATGTTATGGGAATAATAGCCGAAGCCGGTAGTCCGGCTCAGCAAGGTTACGTCGGGATTGGCGGCAAGTTCGGCGATTGCCTCCTGCGCCCAATCATATCCCGGCTTGCCGTCGATACTCACGGTGCTGTCTGCGCGGAGATGACCGCCGAAACCGGCATTCTCGTCACAGAATATAACGCTTTGGCCTTTTTTGCGCGACGCTGAAAGTGCAGCGGCAATGCCTGCTGCGCCGCCGCCGACCACCAGTATGTCGCAATGGGCAAACCGGTTCGCGTAGCGGTCGGGATCGGCTTCCACCGGAGCGTTGCCAAGGCCCGCGGCATGACGGATCACCGGCTCATAGATCTTCTTCCAGGCAAAGCGCGGCCACATGAAGGTCTTGTAGTAAAATCCTGCCGTGAAGAACTTGCCCATCAGGTCGTTCACCGCGCCAACATCGAAGGAAAGCGAAGGGAAGCGGTTCTGGCTCAGCGCCTGCATTCCGTCGAAGACTTCCTGCTGGGTAGCACGGCTATTCGGCTGGCGGCGGGCCGCATCGCGGGCAATGTCGATCAGTGCGTTCGGCTCTTCCGCGCCCGAACCCAGAATGCCGCGCGGGC
>JAGRLM010000058.1:16829-16957 GCA_020441795.1 Nitratireductor sp. | reverse complement strand
GGCCGCGTCCGGCTTTCGAACATCGAATCCGTGCATGAGCGCACCAGGAACGCCTTCTGCATCGCATTGATCGTGCGGTTGACCGCGCCGGCATTGGCAAAGGGTCCAAAATAGCTTCGGCCCTTGCT